>CALWEX010000080.1 GCA_944377425.1 uncultured Clostridia bacterium | reverse complement strand
ACTTAAAGTGGCTGCCTGAAATAGTGATGCGATGACAAACCCTCAGAACCCCTTTAGGGGTCAGCAAGTACTGACCCTTATAGGGTCTGAGCAAACCACTAGTTCACTAGTGGTTATGATTTTTAATCAAAGAAATATTGATATTATGAGTATTATTCATAGTATATTTGTTCCATTACTAAATTTTACTTGATTAAATTTTAATAATTCATTTTAAAATTTGTGTTTTGTTTAATATAAATAATAAATATAAATATATAGTGCTTTTTTAGTCATAAATTTACATAAAACGATAGTGACTTTTTGTGATATATTAGTAATTTAGCTAAATAAAATTGACTCTTTTTAATGTATGTGGTAAAATATTTTTGGTTTTATTATAACCATATATTTTTTAAGGAGGTTTTGTTATGAAAAGGAATTTTTTAAAGGCATCATCTCTTTTGATTGCCGCAGCTCTTTTAACACAAACAGCTACTGTATTTGCAGGAGAGTATACAGTGCAGAAAGGCGACTGTTTATGGAAAATAGCACCTAAATATAATACAGTTTGGCAGAAGCTGGCTGAGATGAATGAGCTTAAGAATCCTGACCTTATTTTCCCTGGACAAGTTCTTAAGGTTCCTGATTTAGCAACGGATGAAGTTAAGGAAGAACCTGCTGAGGAAATTCCTGCTACTGAAATTGAAAAACCTGCAGAACAGACACCTACAACTGAAACACCAGCTGTAGAAGAAACTGTTCCAGAAGTAACAGCTGAGCTTACATCTCTTGGTGTGGCTGATATTTCTATGACAGGCACAAAGCTTGAGCCTGACTTTTCAGCAGATGTTACAGAGTACACAGTTAATGTTCAGGATGATATATATGGCGTAAAAGTAACACCAACAGCAGAAGAAGGCGCTGTTATTACAGTTGACGGAAATGCTCTTAGTGAAGATGGCAGCTATATTGTTCCACTCGAACAGACATACGAAAGCTATGGAATAGATTATTCAGTAGATTCAGTTATTAAAGTAGTTAATGGAGATGCTGAAAAAGAATATAAAATACATATTGTAAGAGATAATGCCGCTGATGTTTACGCTCTTTTTGAAGAACGCACTTATGAAGATGCCGAAACAGGACTTACAATTCCTTATGAGTTATATGTTCCTTCAAACTATGACCCAGCAAAAGAATATCCAGTAGTTTATGTTCTTCATGGCGCAGGACAAAGAGCACAGTCTACTGATATGCTTTTAAAGAGATATCAGTCAGCTACTATTTGGGCAAAAGATTCTGAAGCTGGAATTAACGAATGTATAGTTGTTTCACCTCAGGTAGTAGGCGAAGACGGCAATGGCTGGACACAGTTTATGGTAGAATATGATAAAGTTGGAGAAGTTGAAAATCCTTATGAGTTCCAGGATTGGAGCATTGCAGGACACAACCTTTTACAGGAAATAAAGAAAGAGTACAATGTAGACGAAAATAGAATTTACGCAACAGGCTTATCAATGGGCGGATTTGGTTCATTTGCACTTGCAGTTGCTTATCCTGATGAGTTTGCAGCTATAGTTCCTGTATGTGGCGGACTTGACCCTGAAAAAGCATCTGTGCTTAAAGACAAAGTTGCTATTTGGTTATTCCATGCAAAAGATGACCCAGCTGTATCTTATGATTTATACGGAGCTACAACAATAGCTGCTCTTGATGAAGCTGGCATTGATTACAAGGCAACAGTTTATGAGCCAGGCGAAGTATTCTATCCAAATGCACACTTTGCATGGACTCCTGCTTATGCTAATGCTGAAATGAGAACATGGCTTTTTGAGCAGTCCAAATAATTGTTTAAAATAAATATTATATATTAGACAATAGGCATCGTCGATTTAGTTCGGCGGTGCTTTTTATGTAAATATAATGTTTTAAAAATATTAAATATTTATCTGTTGAATTTGGTCGAATTTATGGTACTATAATATTGCTATTACTATGTTTTTTATATGTTTGGGTTAAATTACTATATATGGGAATGAGGTTAATTATTTATGAATTACGCCGAAACTTTGGACTATTTACAGGAATTATATGGAATGTTAGGTTATGACTTGGGACTGGACAGAATTTATGCTCTTATGGAAAGCATGTCAAACCCTCAAGATGAACTGAAAGTTATACATGTTGCTGGAACAAACGGAAAAGGCTCAATTTGTTCAATGGTTTCAAGCGTGCTTATGACAGCTGGCTATAAAGTTGGTGTTTATACATCGCCTCATTTGGAAAAATATAACGAAAGAATAACTATTGATGGCAAACAGATATCAGATGAGGATTTTGCTAAATATTTGACTGATGTAAAAGAGCATTGCGAAATGATAGTTAAAAACGGAGTAGGTCAGCCTACAATTTTTGAAGTAGTAACGGCTGCTGCTTTTAAATATTTTTATGATAACAAAGTTGATTATGTAGTGCTTGAAGTTGGAATGGGCGGCAGATGCGATGCTACAAATGTTGTTAAAAAGCCGGAATGCTCTATTATTGCCTCAATTAGTCTTGACCATATGGAATATTTGGGCGATACTTTAGGCAAAATAGCTTATGAAAAGGGCGGTATAATTAAATCCGACTCTCCTACAGTGCTTTTAACTGATAATGAGGAAATTTACAGTGTTATAAAAGATATTTGCAGTGAAAAAGGCTCAAAATTGTATCACGCTAAAAACACAGGTGCTAATATAATTAAACAGGATATTTGTGGAACTGTTTTTGATGTTGAAAACGAAGTTGTTTCATTTAAAAATGTTAATATAAGTCTTTTAGGCGAATACCAGATAATAAATGCTACTGAAGTTCTTATGGCATTTAAGGCTATGAAGGATAATGGTATGATTATTAGTGATGATACTATAAAAGAAGGCATTGCTAAGGCTAAATGGAATGGAAGAATGGAGATAGTTGAGAATAATCCTATGGTTATTCTTGACGGAGCTCATAACATAGATGGAATATCAATGCTTTTTAAATCCCTTAAAAAGTATTTTTCAGATAAAAAAATCACAATGCTTATAGGTATTTTAGGCGATAAAGAATACGAAAAAATGCTTGAGTTAATTATGCCTATAGCTAATAAAGCTGTTTTTACAGAGCCTCACAGCAACAGAAAATGGGATGTTACTGAGGTTTCACATTTGGTTGAAAAGTATAATACCGAAATACACATAGAAAAAGATATTGATAAAGCTTACAGCCTTGCAAAATCAATAACCGATAAAGAAGATGTTGTTGTATGTGCTGGCTCGCTTTATCTTATTGGTGAGCTTTATAAGCTTGCCAGAAAATCTGAAGGGAGTGCAATATGATTAATTTCAAGGACGAGATTAAAAAGTATGAACAAATTCTTGAGCTTAATGACATAGAAGACTCTATTCATTCTACAGAAATGAAAGACATAATGGATATGCTTGATTAT
Source organism: uncultured Clostridia bacterium (assembly GCA_944377425.1). Taxonomy (GTDB): domain Bacteria; phylum Bacillota; class Clostridia; order Lachnospirales; family Anaerotignaceae; genus Neoanaerotignum_A. Next base: position 40,228 of record CALWEX010000080.1, on the reverse strand, counting down.
ATAGTAAGCCAAAGCAATGGTTCCTTTAAAAGAAGAAGGAGCGGTGCCGATGATATGTAGCAGATGTTCTAAAGAAATACCTACAGGCCACATTTGTTTTAACTGCGGCGCTGACAATTTATTGCTGCAAAAGGCAAGAACGGCATCATTAAGGCAGTATAACAAAGGTGTGGCCTTTGCCAAAGAAGAAGATTACAGTGCGGCTGTTGAGGCTCTTAAAGAGTGTGTTCTTTTTGATAAGCATAACTTTGTGGCAAGAAATCTTCTTGGTATTGCTTATTTTCAAATAGGCCTTGTTACTGAAGCCCTTAAGGAATGGATAATAAGTGCTTCTATAAAAAAAGAAAAAAATCCGGCTCAAAGATATATTGATTCTTTACAGAAAAACGCAAGGCTTCTTGAAAAGCTAAGCGACGGCATTAATATGTATAATAATGCCCTTGAGCAGTTTAAACAGGGTAATAACGATTTGGCTGTTATTCAGTTAAAGAAAGCTGTTGATATAAACCCGTCTTTAGTAGAGGCCAATAATCTTTTAACGGCGTATTATTTAAGTGTACATGATAAATCAAAAGCTAAAAAAACAATTTATAAAACGCTTAAAATAGATAAGCGAAACCCAAAGGCTTTAGAATATTTAGCAGAGCTTACATCATCAGAAAAAGCTGTTTCTGGCAAAAACAGTTTATCAAGCAGTACAGAGACAGAAGGGTATATTGAAAATGGTTATAACGAACAGTCAAATGGTATTTTTAAGAAATTAATATCAGCCTTTCGTACTGATTTTGCCCTTTTTGGAGCTGGCATTATACTGACTTCTGCTGTTTTTGTTACACTTATTATGCCCAGCACAATAAGTAATGAGCAGTCTAAAATTGATGAAATGCAAAAGCGTATTAGTGAGCTTGAAGATGAAAACATAAACGGCACATCAGCTTTTGCAGTTAAATACAATAACCTTGAAGAAGAATATAAAAAGCTTCAGGAAGAAAACAAGAAATATCAAGGAGAATACAATGTAAAACAACAGGAGCTTGATATACAAACAGCGGAGGCTTATATTGCTTCAGGTGAATTTGATAGTGCGGCTGAGTTGTTATATAACTTAAAAGCTGACCTTCTTACAGATGAGGATAAAATTAATGTTGAAGACCTTAGAGCTAAATGCTATCCTCAAGCTGGTGAAACACTTTATGATTCTGGAAGGGAACTATTTAACAGTGGCAATTTAGCAGAAGCCAAAGCAAGCTTAAATAAAGCTCTTGAAATGGCGCCTAATGAGAATTTCTCTGATAATATACTTTATTTTTTAGCTCAGATAAGTGAGCAGGAAGGCGATAATGCTCAGGCTAAGGAGTATTACGGGCGGATTGTAAACGAGTTTTCATCATCTGATGTATTCACTCGCTCTGAGCAGAAACTTACGGAGCTTTCGTCACAAAGAGGATAAATATACTGATAAAAAACGGAGTTTTACGGTGCTTAAGCATGTAAAATGCCGTTTTTTGTTTTTAATGCTAAATAATTAAGTTAAATTCTGCATTGTAGTATATGGTAATTTATAGTATTATAATTAGTGATTTTAATAAAGGGTAATCAGTAATGAGGTGACATTTATGGCCGCTTACGAAGAATTTGCGTCTGTGTACGATATATTTATGGATAATATGGATTATGACATGTGGGTTAAATATCTGCATGATATTTGGGAAAAATATAATATTAATCCTAAACTTATAGCAGAGCTTGGCTGTGGTACGGGTAATATTACCGGAAGGCTTGCTAAAGAAGGATATGACATGATAGGCATAGATATATCAGAAGAAATGCTTTCGGTAGCAAGGCAGAAAGCTGTTGACGAAGGTGATAAAAATATATTATACCTTCTTCAAGACATGACGGAATTTGAACTTTATGGAACTGTTGATGTAATACTTTGCCTTTGTGACAGCATTAATTATATTACTGAGTATGAAGATATAGTTGAGGTTTTTAAACTGGTTAATAATTATTTGGAGCCAGGCGGCATTTTTATATTTGATATTAACACAGAATATAAATTTAAAAATATACTTGGCGAAAATACATTTGCTGACAGTGAGGAAAATGCGGCTTATATATGGCAGAACTATTACGATGAGAACGAAAGAATAAACGAATACTATGTTAATTTCTTTATTAAACAGGAAAATGGTTTATATGAAAGAACCGAAGAATGTCACTACGAAAAAGCATATAAAATAGAAGAAATCAAAAAAGCGCTTAATGAAGCTGGCCTGATTTTTGAAGCGTGCTATGATGCTTTTACATTTAATGCGCCTAATGAAAAAAGTGAGCGTATTTATTTTGTAGCGCGTGAAAATGGCAAACTAACTGGAGGAATATAAAATGGAAGATTATATAATTAGAGCTACTGCAGGAAATGGAAGTATACGTGCTTTTGCAGCTATAAGCACAAATACTGTTGAAAAAGCAAGACAGATACACCAAACAACACCTGTTGCATCGGCGGCGCTTGGAAGAATGCTTACTGCCGCAGCCATAATGGGAGCAATGCTTAAATCTGAAAAAGATTTAATTACTTTGCAGATAACAGGCGACGGACCATTAAAAGGCGTTCTTGTTACATCAGACAGCAAATCAAACGTAAAAGGCTATGTAGTAAACCCTGATGTGGACATGCCTCTTAAGCCAGACGGAAAACTTAATGTAGGCGGAGCTATAGGAAATGGTTCTTTAAGAGTTATTAAGGACGTAGGTTTAAAAGAGCCATATTCCGGCTCTATAGAGCTTATTTCCGGTGAGATTGCTGACGATATTACTTATTATTTTGCAAAAAGTGAACAGGTTCCATCTTCTGTAGGTTTAGGCGTATTGGTGGATACTGATTTATCAATTAAACACTCTGGTGGTTTTATTATTCAGCTTATGCCAGATGCTCAAGAAGATGTAGTTGATAAGCTAGAAAAGAAACTGCTTACAATTCCGTATATTACTGATATGCTGAGCTCAGGTTTTAATGCCGAAAAAATACTTGAAACAATATTAGGGGATTTAGGTCTTGAAATACTTGAGAAAACAGGAATGGATTATAAGTGCAGTTGCAGCAGGCAAAGAGTGGAACAGGCTATAGTAAGCCTTGGCAAAAAAGAGCTTGCTAAAATTATAGAAGAGGATAAAAAAGCCTCTCTTACATGCCAGTTCTGCAATAAAGTTTATGATTTTAATGAGGAAGAACTGAAAAAACTCCTTGTTGAAGCATGCTCTAAGTAAAAGAGGTGCATAAATGAGAGGGGAGTTTGCTTTTGCTGTAAAAGCCGTTATTATAAAAGACGATAAATTCCTTGTTCTTAAAAGGTCCAAAAGTGAAATGGATTCAAGCTACATTAATAAACATCAATGCTGGGATTTACCGGGAGGCAGTGTTAAATACTGCGAAACGGCAACACACGCCTTATTGCGTGAAATAGAAGAAGAAACAGGTTTAAATATTTCTGTAGGCAGAATTTTAAATGTATATGATGCCATACGGACTAATATTCACATGGTTATAATTACTTATATATGCACATATTTAAGCGGAAATGTAAGGTTAAGTAATGAACATGAGGCTTTTTACTGGCTTAATATAGATGAAATGCGATGTAAAAATCTGCCAGATTGGATGATAAATAATTTTAAAAAAGCACTTAAGGAAATACAAGGTCAGGCTTAAAAATATTGTTTATAGTGTGTTTTTATGATATGCTTAAATACATAATAAAATGAAAGGATGATTAAATTGGCACAGAACCCTTTGGTAACAATGACTATTAACGGAGAAGACACAATTAAAATTGAGCTGTATCCTGAAGTAGCACCTAATACAGTAAACAATTTTATTTCTCTTATCAACAAGGGATTTTATAACGGAGTTGGATTCCACAGAATAATAAAAGGCTTTATGATTCAGGGCGGAGACCCAGAAGGTACAGGAATGGGCGGCCCAGGATACTGCATTAAAGGTGAGTTTAACCAGAACGGATTTAAAAATGACCTTAAACATACAGCAGGCGTTATATCTATGGCAAGAACAATGATGCCTAATACAGCAGGCAGCCAGTTCTTTATTATGCATAAAGACGCTCCACACCTTGATGGGGCATACGCTGCTTTTGGAAAGGTAATTGAGGGAATGGATATTGTGGACAAGCTTGCCTGCGTTAAAACAGACAGAATGGATATGCCTGATGAGCCTCAGATAATGACTGAAGTAACAGTTGAAACTTTCGGTCAGGAGTATCCTGAGCCAGTAAAAGCATAATTTGGATATATGTAGAGGCTGTCTGAATAAATCAGACAGCCTCACGCATAGTTGTAATTAACAGGCAATCAGTTTCGTATTTTTAACAGGCTTAAAACGATAAACTCGTTTTATAAAAATACGTTGTAATAGGTCTTATTACATTTTAAAAATTACGTCTGAGAAAAATTTACAGTCAATAATTAATTAGCAGCCGCTGTCGAGTTTGAAGGATTTGCAGTCTGTGCATTCATCTTTTGTAGGGTTTGGTTCATGTGAGCTTACTGTAATTGTATCAAGTGAACAGTAGTTTTCGCCTTTGCAATGATATTTGCACTGATTTACAGTACATTTAATGCTTGTATTGCGTGCCATTTCAATTCCTCCTCTCAAAGTTGATAATGTTATTATGCTCTTTGTAGGCTGTTTTATTCACTATACAAAATAAAAAAGGAGAGTAATATATGGAAAAATCAAAAGTTTATTATACTGATATGCGAGTAAAAATGGGCAACAATCTTTTACAGAAATTAGAAAAATTAATTAAAGAAGCCGGAATAGGAAATATAGATTTTAATAAAAAATTTGTTGCTATTAAACTTAATTTTGGCGAGCCAGGTAATATGTCTTATATAAGACCGAACTATGCTAAAACAGTTGCAGATGTAGTTCGTTCTTTAGGCGGAGAGCCTTTCCTTACAGACTGCAATACTCTTTATGTAGGCAGAAGAAAACAGGCTCTTGAACATATAAGCGCTGCTTATGAAAATGGTTTTACACCTATGACAACTGGCTGCCATATTATAATAGCTGACGGACTTAAAGGCACTGATGAAACAATAGTGCCTATAGACGGAGAGGTTGTTAAAGAAGCTAAGATAGGTACAGCTATTATGGATGCTGACATTTTTATATCACTTAATCATTTTAAAGGCCATGAGCAGGCTGGCTTTGGCGGTGCAATTAAAAATATCGGTATGGGCAGCGGAAGCAGAGCTGGTAAAATGGAAATGCACAGCGACGGAAAACCATCTATTTCAGAGAGAAAATGTGTAAACTGCAAAGTCTGTTCAAAAATCTGTGCTCATAACGCTATAAGCTATGACTCAGGCAAGGCTAAAATTGACCTTGATAAATGTGTAGGCTGCGGCAGATGTATAGGTGTATGTGCATTTAACGCTATTAAACCAACATATGATATTTCAATAGATTCATTTAACAAAAAAATGGCAGAATATGCTTGGGCTGTTGTTAAAGACAAACCAGCATTCCATATTAACCTTGTAATGGATGTTTCACCATACTGTGACTGCCATGCTGAAAATGATGTGGCTATAATTCCTAATGTAGGTATGTTTGCTTCATTTGACCCAGTAGCACTTGATAAAGCTTGTGCCGATATGGCAAATAAACAGCCGGTTATGCACGGAAGCGCTATTGACCATGGTAGCTGCGACTGCGGACATGACCATTTTGCCGCTATGCACCCTACAACTGACTGGTTAGGCTGCCTTGAACATGCTCAGAAAATAGGCATGGGTTCTCTTGAATACGAGCTTATTGAAGTAAAATAAAAAAATTATTTAATTAATGAATAAAAGAGAATAATTTGACGTATTAAAATTAATGCCGGATACATAATTCGGCATTTTTTTAATGCCTGTCAATGTATAATCTCATTAGGTGAGTTAAGCATGACAGTATATTTGGATGTTTGTTTTTTGATTAATTTTGTTATGGATTTTGTTGTGTTTTTCATAACAGGAGTAATATCAAAAAGCAGAGCTTCTTTAAAAAGAATAGCTATTGTATGTCTTGCCGAATCCGGATTTTATTGTTTATTGGCCTTAAGCGGGGTTATTTTTGGTTTATCTGGATTAGCTATTGCTGTTTTGTCCAATTTAGTGGCGCTTTATACTGTGTTTAAACCTGTTTCAATACGGCGATTTTTAGAACAGGCGCTAATTATGGTTATAACAGCATTTACCCTTTGCGGTCTTTCGATTTGGATAATGTGTTTTTCAAATATACCTCAGGCTTTAAAGGCTTACTTTGGTATGGGGTATGGAAAATACACAGCGGCTGTACTTATAATTACAGCTTTTATTGCTTATGACTTTATTAAGTTTTCGGGCAGGTGGATAGATGTTTTTTATGCCCAAAGAGCAAAGTTCTGCCGGATTAAAATTTATTATAATAATTCTGTATGCGAGCTGACGGCTCTTATAGACAGCGGAAATTTTTTAAAAGCAAAAGACAACAGAGCACTTATTGTGGCAGAAACAGGTGCTGTATGTTCAATCTTTAAAGAGAATTTTAATGATTTTATAAAAGGAGAATTCCGCTTTTTATATGAAATTAATTATACTGCCCTTGGCAACACAAAAGGTCTGCTAAAAGTAATAAGGCCGGATAAAACCGAGTACATATTTGATGGAAAAACAAGTGTATTTTATAACAGTGACTTAGCTTTATATAATGGTATTTTATCCCCAAAAGGAGGGTACAAAGCTATTATATCAGGTGATGACTACAATAGAATAAGGGGGCTGGGAAAATGAACCTGATGTATTTTTATTTTTTATTTAAGTATAATTTAGAGACTTTAAGGCTTAAATTAGCTAGAAGGCCGCAGGAGATTTATTACATAGGAGGAAGCGATATTTTTCCTCCACCATTGGAAGCCGATGAAGAAGAAGCTATACTTAAAATGCTGGGTACTGATGAGGAAGAAAGGGCAAAGGCTATATTAATTGAGAGAAATTTAAGGCTTGTAGTTTATATAGCCAGAAAATTTGAAAACACAGGCATTAATGTAGAAGATTTAATTTCTATAGGCACAATAGGCCTTATTAAGGCTATAAATACATTTAAAACGGAAAAGAAAATTAAGCTTGCAACTTATGCTTCAAGATGTATTGAAAACGAAATTTTAATGTATTTAAGGCGTAATTCAAAAACAAAAACTGAGGTTTCTATTGATGAGCCATTAAATGTTGATTGGGAAGGTAATGAGCTTTTATTAAGTGATATTTTAGGTACTGACTCTGACATAATATGCCGAGGAATTGAAGACGAGGTTGATAAAAGCCTGCTAAAAAAAGCTATATCACATCTTAGCAGCAGAGAAAAAAAGATTGTAAGCTTACGGTTTGGCATAAGCTCAGACGGTGAGGAAAAAACCCAAAAAGAAGTGGCTGACCTTTTAGGTATATCACAGTCTTATATTTCAAGACTTGAAAAGCGAATTATAAACAGGCTTAAAAAAGAAATGATGAAATTTACATAATAATTAAACCGCGGAACTAACTGTTTACAGCTGCTGCCGCGGTTTTTTGATGTTTTAAATAAAAATACCTAAACTCAAATACGCAATTTAAAATATTGACTGAACCAATACCATATATAATATTGTGCCGCCGGCAATGCTTAAAAGAGTGTTTTTCTTCCATAAATGCAAAAGAGTAATAAAAAGTAAAGATATAATTTCCGGCAGGCCATGACTTCCTGAAACAAAAGAAACATTCTTAAAGCAGTATACAACAAGAAAACCTATTATAGCGCTTGGCAGTACAAGGGATAAATACTGCAAAAATTCAGGCGTTTTTTTATTTGGCGGAAATATTATAAAAGGCAGAAAACGTGTTGTCATAGTACCTAAAACAACACAAAGTATAGTTATTATTTTTTCCTGAACAGGCATATACCATTTTCACCTCTTTTTCTTATTACATAAAATACCGCAACAATTAAAACCATAGAAGGTATTATAAATAAATCTGCTCCAAGAAGTAAAAGGCAAACAGCCGTTGAAACAACGCCTATTATGGCAGGGGAATGGTCTTTGCTTTCAAGCCATTGGTTAAGGAATATTACATAAAACAGGCAGGTTAAAACAAAGTCTATACCTTCTGTGTTAAATGTTATAAAACTGCCGAAAACCGCTCCTAAAGATGCGCCGCCTACCCAGTAAATTTGATTTAGAAGTGTTACAAAAAACATAAAATCGCCTTTATCAATTTCTTCTGGAATTTTAACTGTACTGTTTATAGAAAAAGACTCATCACACATGCCAAATATTAAGTATAACTTTTTTATGCCTGTGCCTTTAAATTTATCCAGCATTGAAATGCCGTAAAACAAATGTCTTGCATTAACAACAAGTGTAAGAAAAAAAGCATATACAGGATTAAATGAGGATAATAGCAGATTTACTGTTACAAATTCCATTGAGCCGGCAAATATAAACATGCTCATTAATATTGGGTATACTGGTGAAAATCCTTTGCTTGTCATTAAAAGACCATAGGAAGCGCCTAAGAAAAGAAAACCAGCACAAATAGGCAGGGTATAAGGAAATGACGCTTTAAAAGCCGCTTTTTTAGTATTCATATTGTTTTGTGCCTCCGTATTTAGTATTAAATAAATCTGACGCCTGTTGCCAGACGCCAGAAAAATAACTTATGCTGTTTGCTGGAATTTAGGCTTCCATTTTCCGCTTTTAAGCCGAATAATGCATATAAGTCCCCTGATTGAAACATCAATGCCTATTGCTGTTTCAACACCTATAACGCCAAAGCCAAGAACATTAGCAAATATGTATGCTGGAATAAGTCTTATTATCCACATGCCGCCCAACGAAAGAAAAAGCGGAAATTTAACATCTCCTGAGCCTCGGCATATACCGCCCATAACAACTGTAAGAGAGAATAAAACTTCTGTAGCCGCTGTTATTTTAAGTGCTATGTCGCCAAGAGCTATTGTTTCAGCACTTGGTGTAAAAAGTGTCATTATCTGACGGGCAAATATAAATATAGGTATGCACAGACAGGCAATAAATATTGTATTTACAATAAACAGTATTTTTGCAAACTCGTCTGCTTTTTTCATGTCGCTGGCGCCTATTGACTGGCCAATAAGTGTTGTACCAGAAGCGGCAAAACCGTATGCCGGTAAGTACATCATACTTTCACATTGATTAACAAGCTGGTGAACCGCAAGGGCTATTGTTCCTACACTTGAAATAATTCGGGTAAGTACTATTTGGCCTAGACAAATAGTTACTCTTTCCATAGCAACAGGTATGCTAATTGAAATTACTTTTGAAATAAGCTTTTTTGACAGGCGATAATCGCCTTTTATTTTAAGCTTAATGGGAGTATTGACTCTGTAAAGTGCAGTAAGAAGCAGCATGCCGGATACAAACTGTGAAAATGCTGTAGATGTCGCAGCTCCCGATACACCCAAACCAGCACCCCAAACATTAAATGAGTGCTGACCTATAACAATTTGACGGGTACTGTATATAAGCATAAAATTGCCTATAATATTAATTAAATTTGCTGCAATATTTATTCTAAGTGGTGTTTTTGTGTTACCAGCAGCTCTTAAAACAGATGACAGAACTATTGTTAAGGATTTAAAAATAGCACCGAAACCTATTATTGTTAAATAACTTCTGGCGCTGGAATAAATGGCCTTTTCGCCGCCAAGCCATATACATAAAAAAGGCGCTATAAGCTCTACAAGCAGCATTATTGCTGTTCCAAGTATTAAAGCGGAAGTTATAGACTGCCTTACGGCTCTTTTTGCGTAGTGTGTATTTCTTTCGCCTAAAGAATGGGCAACCACATACATAAACCCGGCGCTTAAAGCTGTTGAAAGGCCTTCTAAAAGCCAAATTGTAGAAATATTTATGGCTACAGCCGCTGTAGCATTTGGGCCTAAAGAGCCTACCATGGCTGTATCAATAAGGCTTGCCATTGAAATTAAAAACTGTTCCACTATAGCCGGCCATGAAAGCTTTAAAACTGTTCTGGTCGGTGTTTTCCCCAAGTTTAAAACTGTTACATCTGCCATAATTATTACCCCGATTAAATAGCTCATTTATTATAAAAAATTTTAATGTTTCAACAATCATTATAATAAATAAAGTTATGATTAGCAATAAAACCATAAAATATATTTTGTTTTCTATTGTAAACATTTTTATGCTGTGTTAAAATTTTTTGGGTGGTTAAAATGGCACAGATAGGAACAAATAAAATTTCAAAACAAATAAAAGCTTTAAAAGAAAGAAAGCATAGAGATGAAGCAGGCCTTTTTGTATCTGAAGGCTTGAGATTTGTAAACGAAATACCAAAAGATTATAATGTGGAGTACTATGCTTTTTCGGAAAGCTTTTGCAGCGACAACAATATTGAAACATACGAAAAAAGGGCTGTAAGCTATGTTTTTGATGATAAAACATTTAAGGATTTTTCTGATACCAATAGTCCACAGGGAATTATTGCTGTTTGTAAAAAAATGCAGTTTGATATTAATAAATTGCTTAAAGAAAAAAATAACGGACTTTATATTATTGCAGAGGAGCTTAACGACCCTGGAAATCTTGGCACTATTATAAGAACAGCCGATGCCTGCGCATGTAATGGGGTGTTTTTATCAAAGGGCAGTGTGGATTTATATAATAGTAAGGTTCTGCGCTCTACAATGGGCTCTGTTTTTCATGTGCCGGTTATTACAGATATTGATATTGAGGAGTGTATGGTATTATTCAAGCAAAACAACATTACACTTTATGCAGCTCATTTAAAAGGTACAAAAACACCTTATGAATGTAATTTAAAGGAGCCAACAGCTTTTGTAATAGGCAATGAGGCAAGGGGATTAAGTGAAAAAACAGCCCAAATATGTGATATGCTGATTAAAATACCAATGCCAGGAAGGGCAGAAAGCCTTAATGCTTCTGTTGCGGCATCTGTTTTAATGTATGAAGCTGTAAGGCAAAGAATATAAAATAATATTTAAAAGACGTTTTCTTTTATGAGAAAACGTCTTTTTTGTAATATTTCAAACTATCTGTTTTTATATTTTTGCAAAATACTGTTTATGGTAATCAGTTGCTCCAATCTTTAGGCGGACGAGGGCCATAAAACTGATAATAATCGGTTTTAATTCTGCCGTTAAAGAGCTTTCTTTTGGCGTCGGCTCTTTTGCCAAAAAGCTTTTCAAAATATTCCATAGAAGTAATTACATAAGACGACCATGTTGGGTTAGTAGCCATAAGTCTGCCAAGTGTGCGGTAAAGCTCCTCAACTGTTTTAAGCTCACCTAAACGTTCACCATAAGGCGGATTTGTTATCATACAGCCGTAATCTCCCATTAAAGTTGCGTCTTTAAGAGGCTTAACACTAAATTCAATACAGTCATCAACACCGGCTTTCTCGGCATTTTCTTTTGCCAGCTCAATGGCATCAGGGTCTATATCGCTTCCGTATATTTTAAGAGGAAAGTCGTAGTCTATAGCTTTGTAAGCTTCGATTTTTGCCTGTTTCCAAAGGGATTTGTCTATTCTTTTCCAGCTGTCGCAGGCAAAAGAACGGTTAAGACCTGGGGCAATGTTTCTGGCAATCATGGCTGCCTCAATAGGTATTGTGCCTGAACCACACATAGGGTCAAAAAGTATTCTGTTTTTGCGCCAGTAGCTTAAATCTATCATAGCCGCCGCAAGGTTTTCTTTTAAAGGTGCGTCCATAGCATTTTGTCTATAGCCTCGCTTATGAAGGCTATCGCCGGAAGTATCTATTGTAAGAGTTGCAATATCGTTAAGAAGTGCTACTTGTATTTTATAGTCAGCACCTGTTTCGTCGAACCAGTCTACATGGTATTTAAGCTTAAGTTTTTCAACAATTGCTTTTTTAACTATAGCCTGACAGTCAGGAACTGAATGAAGTGTTGATTTAACTGATTTGCCTATAACAGTAAATTTGCCGTCAACTGGTATCCAGCTTCCCCAGTCAAGAGCTTTAACTGATTCAAAAAGACTATCAAATGTAAGAGCTTTAAACTCGCCCATTTTAATAAGTATTTTGCTTGGAAACCTCATCCATATATTGGCTTTTACTATATCGCTTTCGTCGCCGTCAAACTCAACACGGCCGTCAAAGGCCTTTATGTTTTCAAAGCCAAGGCGCTGAGCCTCACGTTTAATGCAGGATTCAAGGCCGAATGTAGATGTTGCTATTAATCTTATATTTTTCATTTAATCACCGTTTCTCTTTATTTTGCGGACTGTAATATTTAGATTTTACCATAAACCAAAGGCTTTGTGAATTTATATTGAAAAAATAACAAAAAGAAGGTATATTTTTATTATTACTAAATTTTAATAAGCAGTTAGGAGTATTTAGATGTATAAATTATTAAAGACTATTGGAAGGGCAAAAAGAGGAGAGTTCCATACACCTCACGGAGTAATACAAACACCTGTTTTTATGAACGTAGGAACATGTGCTGCTATTAAAGGCGCTTTATCAAGTGAAGACTTGGAGAGAATTAAATGTCAGGTTGAGCTTTCAAATACATATCACCTTCATGTGCGTCCTGGTGATGAAGTAGTAAAAAAGCTTGGCGGACTTCATAAATTTATGGTTTGGGATAAGCCTATACTTACTGATTCTGGCGGATTTCAGGTTTTTTCACTGGCTCAGCTTAGAAAAATTAAAGAAGAAGGTGTTTATTTTTCTTCACATGTAGACGGAAGAAAAATATTTATGGGGCCAGAAGAAAGTATGCGTATTCAGTCTAATTTAGCAAGCACAATAGCTATGGCTTTTGATGAGTGCGCCCCGGCTAAAGCTGACAGAAGCTATGTAGAAAATTCTGTGGCCAGAACAACAAGATGGCTTAGAAGATGCAAAACTGAAATGGACAGGCTTAACAGCCTTGATGATACAATAAACAAAAAACAAATGCTTTTCGGTATTAATCAGGGCGCAATATTTGATGATATAAGAATTGAGCATGCAAAAGTTATATCAGAAATGGATTTAGACGGCTACGCTATAGGCGGCCTTGCAGTAGGTGAAAGCCATGAGGAAATGTACCATGTTATAGAACAGACAGTGCCGTATCTTCCTCAAAACAAGCCTACTTATTTAATGGGTGTTGGTACGCCTGAAAATATACTTGAGGCTGTTGAAAGAGGAGTTGACTTTTTTGACTGTGTTCTTCCGGCAAGAAACGGAAGGCATGCGCATGTTTACACCAATAAAGGCAAGCTTAATCTTTTAAATGCAAGGTATGAGCTTGATGATACACCTATTGATGATGAGTGCCAGTGTCCTACATGCCAAAGATATTCAAAGGCTTATATAAGGCATTTGTTTAAAGCTAAGGAAATGCTGGCCATGAGGCTTTGCGTTATTCACAATTTGTACTTTTTTAACAATTTAATGGAAGAAATAAGGAATTCCATTGACAATGATACTTTTGTTGAGTATAAAAAAATGAGGCTTGAAGGCTTTAAGTTTGCCGAAAATGACAAAGTTATATATAAAAGAAATAAGTCATTATGACAAATAAATTAATTTTTGGTTGACGCCAATTATTAAATTTTATATAATTAGCTTATGTCTAAAAAATAAATGGCATTATATTTCATTTAAATAAGTGTAAAAGGAGCGTATGCAAAAGATGTATTTATCAAGTTTACTTTTAGACGCCAGCACAGTAGTTAACGGCGCAAGCGGTTCCAGCGGTGGCTCATCAGGCGGTGGAATGAGTCCTATTATGATGATTATTTTGTACTGTATAGTTATTTTTGCTATATTTTACCTTTTCTCAGTTAAACCGCAAAGGAAAAAAGATAAAGAGCAGCAGGATATGAGAAATGCTATTAAAGTTGGTGACTCTGTTCTTTTAAGTACAGGTTTTTACGGAAAAGTTGTAGATGTAACAGCTGAGTGCTATATAATTGAGTTTGGTACAAACAAAGGAATAAGAATACCTGTTGTTAAACAGTCAGTATATGCTGTTAAAGAGCCAAACCTTACAAATAAAGTAGAAGAAGAGCCTGTTCCAGAGAAAAAATCACTTTTAGGTGGTTTATTTAAAAAGGATAAGGCTTCTAACGAAGCAGAAACAAAAGAATAATTGACTATTGATTAAGACACCTTTTTTAGGTGTCTTAATTACAATAAGGATTTATTTTATTAAACAAATGATAGGGAGGTATTTTAATGGATAAATTGGAAATGATGTCTGGAATTTTAAATTCATATCCTTATCCTATTGTATTTGTGGATAACGAATACATAATAAGATATATGAATAAAAATGCAATATATCACTATTGCGAAGAAAGAGGTTATGATAATTTAATTGGTAAAAGTTTATTTGATTGTCATAAACCTGAGTCCGTTGAACGTATCAAATCCTGTTATGAAGAAATAAAACGTAACGGTAAAGAAATATTTATAGGTGTAAGCATCCGCAACCAGAGGATATATATGCAGGGTGTACGCAATGATAAGGGAGAATGGATTGGATTTTTTGAGCGTTTTGAATTAAATCTTGTTAAATAAATCTATTTTTTAGAGTATACATAAGTTTTAGACACCTTAAAAAAGGTGTCTTTTTTTGTGCTTTTTTGTTGCGGCTGAAATTAAATAATGCTAAAATATATTACTAGAATTTGAATTAATAATGAAAAGAGAGATTTAAGTTGAAAAAAATTATAAATATATTTTTAACAGCTGTGTTTTTGTCTGTTGGTTTGGTATTTTCATTGCCTGTTATGGGCTATACTGTGCCTGATACAGTTAGAGTTGGTCTTGAATACAGGTATAAAAATGTTTCTTCTGTGCCGGTTTCAAACAAAAATATTATAATCGGCTCAGAGCAAAACGGCAGATTTGAGGAAGAAACAGAATTATCCGGAGCATCTTTTACTTTTAATGTGCCACAAAGCACAATTATAGATGCAAATGAATTTTATCCAAGCTATAATAAGGCATTAAACGCTTGCAATGACTTAGAGGATATGTGGGGGTATTTGTCAGCTCCGGCACTTGTAGATGAAGGATTATGGGGCGTATATATATATGATACAGGAAATGACAGCTCATCATATGCCGCAGATACTGTATCCGGCAAAGTTGCAGGTGGAACAAACATTATTGTTCTTAAAGATTCTTCTGTGCCTGTAATGTTTTTTAATGGAGTTAATCCACAGATAAAATCTTGCGATAGTAATGTAGTAACTCTCTCAGACAGAAGCTATAGAGGAAGAATTGAATTTGGCAGATATACAGGTGGAAATATTACTGCTGTTAATGTTGTGGGATTAGAAGAATATCTTTATGGTGTTGTTCCAAGCGAAATGCCATCATCTTGGGAAAGTGAAGCTATAAAAGCTCAGGCTGTAGCGGCCAGAAGCTATGCACTTACAAGGCGTGATATGAAGGTGCATGAAGCAGATGGATATGAGCTTTGTGACGGCACAAATTGTCAGGTTTATATTGGATATACAAATGAAAGTGAGTCTGCCAGAAATGCTGTTGATTCAACAGCAGGTGTTTTGGCTTATTATAATGGTCAGCCTATTAATGCAGTGTTTTTCTCGTCAAGCGGTGGTTCAACTGATAACTCAGAAAATGTTTGGGCAAATGAAGTGGCTTACTTAAGAGCTGTACCTGAAATTAATGAGTCAGCTCCTTCATGGACAAGAACATTTACTCAGGAAGAATTAGGCTCTCTTTTATCGGCTAAAGGCAAAAATGTAGGCACTGTTGAGAGCATAACCATTTCTACAGGACAATATGGAAGGGTTCAGGAATTGAAGGTAAATGGAACATTAGGAAGTGCTGTGCTTGAAAAAGAAGAAACAAGGACATTTTGTTCAGCTTCTTCTCAGGGTTCACTTATAAGCAGAATGTACGCCATTAATTCAGATGAAATATATACTCCAAGTGAAAATGATGCTGTGCAGCAGGAAAAACCTTCAAATAATAATTCAAATGATGTAGGTTCTATATTTGTATCAAGTGCAAATGGTACAAGTCAAACGGATACAGATAATTTATATGCCGTTAATTATTCAGGAGAAAGCACAGCTGTTTCAGGAACGATGTATGCTGTTACGGCAAATGGAAAAGAAACAATTAGCGCAGAAAATACAGTTAAAACAAATACAGCTGTTTCTGCAAGCAGTAATAAAATATATGAAGGTGGTACGGTTTATCCAGTAGACGGCAAGTTTGTTTTTTATGGCAAAGGAAACGGTCATGGTGTTGGAATGAGCCAATATGGCGCCAAAGGCATGGCAGAAGCCGGGTATAATTATATAGATATACTTAAGCATTACTATACAGGAATTACAGTTGAGTAATTAATTTTATTACATAACAGCAAAAAGAGCGTAAACAGAATTGAAAAATCCATGTACGCTCTTTTATTATGCGGCTAAATAAACTTATTTATTATTTGTTAAAAAGCTTTTGAAAATAAAAGATTATTATTTATAGCTTTATGTTTTGTATTATTTTATAAAAAAGTGGTTATACAGAAATATGTAAAAACAGATGTAAGAATACCGTTTATAAGTTTACACAGAACAAAAAAGGGTATGTTTATGCCTGTATCTTTAAGAAAGTCTGCGCACTGTGCTATAACTGAAACACCGCCAAAACTAACCATAAATGCGCCAAAAGTACATTTTAGTTCCGTTGGTGATGGACTGTTTAAAAGGGAATTTACACCGCATGTCATTTCAAGTATACCAGAGAGCATTGATTTTACATCATAAGCATTTATAGGCATAAAACTTGAAATAATAGCTGAAAAAACGTCTGTAATATCAAGAGTTTCAAGCATACCGCCTATTACTGAAAACAAAACAACGTATCCACCTACCCGTATAACGGCTTCGCATGAGTTCTGTACAGCGGATGAACTTTTTTTGTTATCATTACAGCATGTAAAAACAGGCCTTGACGATGTTCTTGCAAACTTTAATATGCTGTTGTTAATTATAATGCCTGTTGATATGTTAGACAATATAGAACATAAAAGTATAATATAACCAGCTTTAACGCTGTTTAAAACTGAACAGGAGAGTGTGCCAACTATAAACATAGGTCCGGCATTTGAGCAAAAAACCATAAGTTTTTGAACGTCAGCTCTTTCCAGTTGTTTCTTTAAATACAAGTCAGCTGCTATTTTAGCACCTAATGGATATCCCGATAAAAGGCCGAATAAAAAAGCTATAAACCCATTTTCATTTACATTAAAAATTCTTCCAAAAGGCCGTGTTATGAAATTTGGAAAACCGGCATTTCCAGAACGGCTTGTTATAAAATTTACTGCTACCATAAAAGGAAACAGTGACGGAATAACATTATTAAACCACGCCAATAAGCCGCTTTTTGCGAAATATATTGTCTGCTTTGGATAAATAAGAAGAAACACCATGGCTAAAACCGATGCCGATGTAACTAAATTTATTTTAAAAATGTTTTTCATATATGTTTATCCTGTTGCTGTTTATTTTTATATATTTCGCTTTAAGTTAAATTATTACAGGCGGAGTTGTATAATTTTTGTTTGGGCCTCTGTTAAAATTGTTATTTTGACACATAAAATAAATATTATCAGCTTTTTTCTCAAAATCAAGCAAAAATTTACCTTTTTGGCTTAATTTTGATTCATCTTTTTTAATATTTATAATAACCGGCACAGAAGAATTTTCCGAAAGACTTTTTAATAGAGGCAGTGCGCTTTTTTTAAAGCCTAAAACACGTATATACTGACAGAAGCCGTTTTCTTTAAAATAAGACATATCTTGTGATTTTAAATTTAATACTATATGAAGTAACATTCGCTGTATGCCAGTAAATGAATATCTTTTGGACTTTATATCAAATGCAATATCTTTAAAGTTGTAGTTGTTTTGAATTGATTTTAAAATTTTGTTTTCTATGCCTTCACGAATATCAAGTATGGCTTTTAATTCCTCTAAAGAAGAAGTTCTTAAAACATAATTAAGTATATGTGATAAATTATTGGCAGTAATGGTTTGGCCATTAGTATAGTTTATTCTTAATAATTCAAATATATTTTCCGGTACAAATTTTTTGACACTTTCCATGTCTTCTTCAAAAAGAGAACGGATTTTGGTAGCTGATGCAAAGTTTTCTGTTGTTTCCATACTGTTATAGCCGTTATCTGTTCTTTTTATGGCAACAGGTGTTATTTTGGAGTTAAGTTTATTTAATGCTTTTAAATATTCAGAAGATAAAATATTATTTGCTGAAAAAACAGGTGTATTAATTCCAATATTTTTCAGTGCTTTTTCTCTTGCGGCAGGATAGCTGAGGCCTTGAGAAAGGTAATTTGAAAGTTTTTCCTTAAAAATATCATTTTCATTTAAAACAGCTTGGGAAAACTCTTTAAGTTCATTTAGGTTATCTGTTTCCGTTCCAAATGAAATATAGTTTACAATATTTGTTTTTTCCATTATGTCAACGGCAGCGGAAGCAAAATATTCTGCACTACAACATGCAAAAAACGCCGGAAGCTCAAGCACAATATCTACTCCGTTATTAAGGGCGCACTTAGTCCTTGTCCATTTATCAAAAATGGCAGGCTCTCCGCGCTGAACATAGTTTCCGCTCATTACGGATATTATGTAATCGGCTTTTGTAACAAATTTAGATTTGTCTATGTGGTATTTGTGCCCATTATGAAAAGGATTGTACTCGGCTGTTATGGCAGTGGTTATCATAGCATTCCTCCGGAAAGTATTTTAATTTGATTATAACAGAGAATTTAAAAAATAAGCAATTTTTGGAGAAAAATTTTATAAAAGTATTGTAACCGTTTTGTCATTTGTATATAATAATGTTTGATAATTGATACATGTATAGCGGAACTAAGCGCTTTATTAAGTATTCTAAAGCGCTTTATCTGGTGCACATGTGTTAAAAATACTAACCGTAAAAGTTTTTTATTAGTCTATTAAGACTTATAAGGAGGATTTAAAATGGATTTTTTAACAAGCATTAAAGCTAAAGCAAAAGCAGCTAAGAAGACTATTGTTCTTCCAGAGTCTCTTGAAAAGAGAAACCTTGAAGCTGCAGCAACTACACTTAAAGAAGGATTTGCTGATATTGTTCTTATTGGCAACAAAGATGAAATTACAAAAGCTGCTCAGGAAGCTGGCGGTTTTGACGTTTCAAAAGCTACAATTATTGATCCTGAAAACTATGAAAGATATGACGAGATGGTTAACCTTTTATGCGAGCTTAGAAAGAGCAAAGGCTTAACACCTGAGCAGGCAAAAAAGACTCTTTCAGACCCTCTTTACTTTGGTGTTATGCTTGTTAAAATGGGCGTTGCAGATGGTATGGTTTCAGGCGCTATTCATGCTACAGCAGATGTTATGCGTCCAGCTCTTCAGATTATCAAAACAAAACCTGGCATCAAAACAGCTTCTACATTCTTTGTAATGTGCTGCGATAAGAAAGAATTTGGTGATGACGGCGTTCTTATGTTTGCTGACTGCACACTTAACCAGCAGCCAGACCCACAGCAGCTTGCTGAAATCGCTGTTACAACAGCTGACAGCTATGCAGCATTCTGTGACGGAGAGGCAAGAGTTGCTATGTTAAGTCATTCAACAAAAGGCTCAGCTTCACATCCTGATGTAGATAAAGTTGTTGAGGCTACAAGAATAGCTCATGAGCTTCGTCCAGATGTTAAGCTTGATGGAGAGCTTCAGCTTGACAGTGCTATTGTTCCTTCAATCGGTGCTCAGAAAGCTCCAGGAAGCACAGTTGCAGGTAAAGCAAACGTACTTGTATTCCCTGACATTGATGCAGGTAACATCGGTTACAAACTTGTTCAGAGATTTGCTGGTGCAGAGGCTTACGGCCCAATTATCCAGGGTCTTGCTAAACCTGTTAACGACCTTTCAAGAGGCTGCTATGCAAACGATATAGTTGCTGTTATTGCTATGACAGCTTTTGAAGCACAGATTATCTGATAAATATTTATATAGAGAAGAATAGGAGAATAAAAATGAAGGTTCTTGTTATTAACTGCGGAAGCTCATCATTAAAATATCAGCTTATTGATATGGATACAGAGACTTTACTTGCTAAAGGTCTTTGCGAAAGAATTGGTATTGACGGAAAGCTTAAACATGAAGCTGCTGGCAAAGATAAATTTATTTCAGAAGCTCCATTAAAAGACCATAACGATGCTATTCAGGCTGTACTTAACGCACTTGTTGACCCAGAGCATGGTGTAATTAAAGATATGAAAGAAATCGATGCTGTTGGACATCGTGTAGCTCATGGTGGTGACCATTTTAATAAATCAGTACTTGTTACACCAGAAGTAAAAGATTATATTACAAAATATATTGAGCTTGCTCCACTTCATAACCCAGCTAACCTTTCAGGCATTGAAGTTTGCGAAAAGCTTATGCCTGGTGTTCCTCAGGTAGCTGTATTTGATACAGCTTTCCATCAGACAATGCCTGAAAAAGCTTATCTTTATGCTATACCTTACAAATATTATGAGCAGTACAAAGTTAGAAAATACGGTTTCCATGGTACAAGCCACAAATATGTATCTCAGGAATGTGCTAAAATGATGGATATTCCTATTGAGAATACAAAAATCATTACATGCCACCTTGGAAACGGCGGCAGCGTTACAGCTGTTCAGGGCGGTATTTCAATTGATACATCAATGGGCTTTACACCGCTTGATGGTATTGCAATGGGTACAAGAAGCGGTAGTATTGACGCAGCAGCAGTTCTTTTCCTTATGAGAAAAGAAAATCTTTCTGTTGACGAAATGGACAGAATTCTTAATAAAGAATCAGGTGTTTATGGTATCTCTGGTGTATCTAGCGATTTCAGAGATATTGAAGAAGCTGAAAGTGAAGGAAACAAAAGAGCAGCACTTGCTCTTGAAACATTTGCTTACAGAGTAGCTAAGACAATAGGTGAGTATGTTGCTACAATGAACGGTGTTGACGCTATTGTATTTACAGCAGGTCTTGGCGAAAACAGTGGTTCTACAAGACAGCTTATCTGCAATTACCTTGGCTATTTAGGTATTGAGCTTGACAGCTATAAGAACTCACTTAGAGGACAGGCTGTTGAAATTACAACAAAACAGTCAAGAGTTCAGGTATATGTAATACCTACAAACGAAGAACTTGTTATTGCAAGAGATACAAAAGAAATTGTTGAGGCTCAGGCTTAATTAAAATTAGCCGGAGGATTTATTCTCCGGCTATATAATATTTTGTATTTTTTGGCGTAAAATATAAAAAATATTTGACAAATTTATTGTCATTGTATATAATGATAAAAGTGTGACTTTCGGGGTGATATTGTGTTTGTTGATATTTCTGAAATTTTAATGAAAAAGGGCCAAAGTGTTACTTTTGATATTTCAAAAGATTTATCATCAGACGATTATAAGCCCAATATAAATAAGTTTCTCTCGCCTGTAAAGGTTGAAGGAACAGTTACCAATGTTGACGGAAAGTTTGAGCTTAAAGCTAAAGGTTCTGTTAATGTGCTTTTAAGCTGCAGTAGATGCCTTAAGGATATTGAGCAGGAGCTTTTATTTGACATTGATGAAATTTATACTAATACAGGCAATGAAGAAGAGGCAGAAACTTTTAATGGAAGTATAATTGAGCTTTCCTCTGTTGTTAGAAGAAGCATTTTATTCAGCCTTCCTATGAAGGTTGTTTGCAGCGAGGACTGTAAAGGTCTTTGTCCTGTATGCGGAAAGGATTTAAACGAAGGTGAGTGTAACTGCGATACTTCTTATATAAATCCTAAGTTTGAAAGTCTGCGTTCTCTATTCAAGTGTGATGAGGAGGTGTAGAAATGGCTGTACCAAAGGGAAAAGTATCAAAAGCAAGAAGAGATAGAAGAAAGGCACAGAGCTGGAAAATAGCTACTCCTACATTAGTAGCTTGCAGCAAGTGCGGTGAATTAATGGTACCTCACAAAGTTTGCAAGAACTGTGGTTCTTACAACAAACAGGTAGTTTTAGACGTTGAATAATCTAAACATCAGGAAGGCAGCTTTAAGATTTTGTTAATCTTGATGCTGTCTTTTTTATAATTTTTATTTCAGGAGTATATAATTTTATGGATAATGTTAAAATAGCTGTAGACGCCATGGGCGGCGATAATGCTCCTTTTGAAATAGTTAAAGGCGCTGTTGATGCGGTTAACGAGTTTGGCTCCAATATTATACTTGTAGGGCCGCAGGAAACAGTTGAAAAAGAGCTTGCAAAGTATACATTTGATAAGTCCAAAATAACAATTAAAAACGCCACAGAGGTAATTTCAACTGATGAGTCACCAACAAATGCCATAAGGCGAAAAAAAGACTCGTCTATTGTTGTAGGACTTAATTTAGTTAAAAACAGTGAGGCTTCGGCTTTTGTTTCGGCAGGAAGCACAGGCGCTGTTTTAACAGGCGGAACTTTTATAATTGGCAGAATTAAAGGCATTGAAAGGCCAGCTCTTGGTACATGCCTTCCTACAGTCAGCGGTTTTACGTTCCTTTTAGATAGTGGAGCTAATGTTGACTGTAAAAGCACTTATCTTTTGCAGTTTGCAAAAATGGCGTCAGTTTATGTTGAGCATGTTATGGGTGTTAATAACCCAACTGTAGGACTTATTAATATAGGTGCTGAAAAAGAAAAAGGCAACGCACTTACTAAAGAAACTTATGAGCTTTTAGAAGGCTCAGAGCTTAATTTTGTTGGTAATGTAGAGCCAAGGGACATACCTTTCCAGAAGGCTGATGTTTTGGTATGTGATGGTTTTGCGGGAAACACAGTACTTAAATTTGCTGAAGGCTTAAGCTCGGCGCTTATAAGCATTATAAAAGACGAGATTACAGCTGGACTTTATAAAATACCAGCAGCGTTTTTAATTAAGCCTTTTAAAAATATTAAAAAAAGATTCGACTCAGAAGAAGTCGGCGGAGCACCATTTTTAGGCTTAAAATCCCTTGTTGTCAAGGCTCATGGAAGTTCTAAGGCAAAAGGCATAAAAAATGCCATAAAACAGTGCGAAATTTTTGTTGAAAAAGATATTGTATTAAAAATAGAAGAACAGCTATAATGTATTAGTAATTTATATCAATTTTATTTTTTGGAGGGTGTATTGTTATGGATAAAGCGCAGGTTATTTCAATAATCGCTGAGCAGTTAGGAATTTCTGAGTCTGAGATTTCAGAGGAAACAGCATTTGCTGATCTTGGCGCAGATTCTCTTGATTTATTCCAGATAATTTCTGCTCTTGAAGAAGAGTTCAATATTGAGTTTGATAATGAGCAGGTTGAAAAAATCAAGACCGTAGGCGACGCTATGGAATATATTAAAGCGGCGGTGGAGTAATTATATGAACAATCAACTGACAGAATTTGAAAGTATAATTGGCTACAGTTTTAAAGACAAAAGTATTCTTTCTCTTGCATTAACTCATAGTTCATATGCTAACGAACATAAACTTGGAAAGTTTGAGTATAACGAGCGTCTTGAGTTTTTGGGTGATGCTGTATTGGAATTTTTCGTCAGCTCTTATATATACGAAAAATATCCAGAACTGCCTGAGGGCGAGCTTACAAAGCTGCGCGCTAGTGTGGTTTGTGAAGGCTCTCTTGCTAAAAAAGCTCATGATATTCATTTAGGTGATTATCTGTTTTTAGGCAAAGGAGAGGAGCTTACAGGCGGCAGAAGCAGAGAAAGCATACTGGCAGATGCTTTTGAGGCTGTTATAGGTGCTGTTTTAATAGACGGCGGTATTGAGTGTGCTCAAAAGTATGTAATGGGACTGATGCAAAATGTAATTGATTCTGTCAGGGGCAGCTTTATGCTTATGGATTACAAAACAAGGCTTCAGGAAGAAATACAAAAAAGCAGCAAAGAGCCTGTTTGCTATGCAATAGTTAAAGAAACAGGCCCTGACCACGGTAAGCTGTTTGAAGCCGAGGTTTCTCATCATGGGCAAAAGCTTGGTTCGGGCTTCGGTAAAAGTAAAAAAGAAGCTGAGCAAAATGCCGCTAAAAACGCCTTAAACAATATGAAAAAGTAATGAAACAGGAAATGCCTTAATTGGCGTTTCCTGTATTTTTCTATGCGTATTTAAAACTTGGAGGTGCAGATATGAAGGCACAGTATCTTACGCCGGCTGTTACAGTTTTTGATAACAACGGCAATGTTGATGCACAAGGTTGCTGCAAGCTTTATGACCATTTAATTTCCGGCGGTATTGATGGAATAGTGGTTATGGGAAGCACAGGCGAGTTTTTTGAAATGACAATGGACGAAATTAAAAGGCTCATTGACATTTCTACACAGCACTGTAAAGGCAGGACAAGGCTTTTAATAGGCACAAGCCGTATGATAGCTGATGAAACAATAGAGCTTGGAAATTATGCCATTGAAAAAGGCGCTGATGGAGTTATGATTATATCTCCTTATTATTTTCAGCTTTCCGATGAGAGTATTGAATATTATTATGACTTGGTATGTGACGGCATAAAGGGCGATATTTACCTTTACAACTACCCAGATATAACAGGACATCAAATTAATTATGATGTGGTTTTAAGGCTTTTAAAAAAGCATAAAAACCTTAAGGGTATTAAAGACACAACAGCTCTTGTTTCACATACCCGTGATTTAATAAATAATATACTGCCTGAATATCCTGATTTTGAAATTTATAACGGTTTTGATGAGAATTTTGCTTATGTGGCTCTTTCAGGCGGAGCCGGTGTTATAGGCGGCTTATCAAACCTTATACCTGATATATTCTCAAAATGGGTAAAAGCTGTAAACAGCAATGATGCAGAGGGCATAGCTCAAGGTCAGAAGGTTATAGATAAGGCTATGGAAATATATGCTATAAATAAGCCTTTTATACCTACAATGAAAAGAGCGCTTAATTTACGCGGCATAAATATAAATGAATATGTAAAGCCACCATTTTTGCCTATTAACGACAAACAGGAAGAAAAATTAATAAGCATAATGAAAGATATAGGAATACTTTGATACATATACAGTCTTGTTTTTGATTAGATATTAAAAACAGGGCTGTTTTTTTTATATTTATGAAATACATAAATGTGATTGTTTTGTGAAAATTATCACTTAAGTTGTATATTATTTGTTTTATTTGTGTGTATATTGAATTTATTTTATAAGAGGTATATAATAAAAAGATGAATAAATGGTTATAAATGCATATTCATTTAGTTATAATGCAAAAATTCTTAAGAGGAGGCGAAGATTTGAACAAACATATTATTAGTTTAATTTTACCTTTAACTTTTGCTTTTGCAGCAGCAGGATGCACTGTAAATTCTGTTTCAGATGGTGATTTTTATCAAAAAGGATTGAATTTAGTTGGTAAGATGGATGATATGGCTGAATGTGATGATTACATTACTTTGCTTTCATCGTCGCAGGATATGAATAGCATTATTAAAGAAATCGGAGGTAATGACTACTCTAAGCCAAAAGCTGTTTATAAAGTAACAGTTACAACGGAAGAAATAGATAGCATTTTTTTAGGAGAAGCTGGTGAAGATGTTGATTTGCCTTCTGAGATTTTATCTGAGGCAAGAAAGCGTTTAGTTTTATCATTTCCTTCAAGAATAAACGCTATGGAAGGTGCTTATGCTGTAGCATCTACAAGTATTTTAACAACAAGTGAAAGTTTTATAAGTAATGCTGGTGAAGATTGCAGTCTGTATTTTTATATTTATGATGGTGGATATTCTGCTTGTGTAACATTTGTTCCGGGGGAGAACAATATAGTTTCTGCTACAGGATACTTTATTATAAATGACGATTTATCAAATGTTGCTTCACAAGATGAATTTTCACAATGGCTGTTTGATATTACAAGACTTATAGATATTGAAGTTGAGGACGTTTCAGAAAGTACAGAAACAAAATAAATATATTTAAAGCCAGAAAAAGCTTTTACAAGGTTTAATTATGAATTTGCTGAATCTTTTTATTAATCATATTAAAAATATGCTTTATAAAGAGCATTTAAGGGGGAATTTATATGAAATTATTTTCTAAAAGGGCTGCTGCAATAGCTGTTGGCTTTTCGCTTTTAGGCTCAGTTGCAGCATATGGAGCGCATCCGGCAGGATATTGGCCATACCTTCAGGCATTTCAGCAGGCGCAGCAATCGGGGGATAAAAATGCCATGGTATCAACAGGCGAGGCTTTGCTTAACTACTACTCAGGGCTTCCTATGGATACCGATACAGCTGGAGTAAGGTATAATGTTTATTACAACAATTATTCAATTTATGAAGGCATGGGTAAAATGCAGCAGGCTAAAGAAGCTCTTCAAGGAGTTATTGATACAGGTACATATCTTAACTTCACTGATGCTGTAATTATGGCTAAAGAAAGAATTAGAAAGATTGACCCTAAAGCTGAAGTATATACTGTTTTATCAACTCAAACAGCACCATATT
The DNA here is from genome assembly GCA_944377425.1 of uncultured Clostridia bacterium. Taxonomy (GTDB): domain Bacteria; phylum Bacillota; class Clostridia; order Lachnospirales; family Anaerotignaceae; genus Neoanaerotignum_A. The sequence goes on along the minus strand of CALWEX010000080.1, from coordinate 13,609 downwards.
ACGGAGCTAAAAATGAGCCAAAAAGCGGTACATTATATGGAAGGTGCTATACAGAAGCGGCTGAAAGCAGTTTGCATGACTGTTCTATAGTTTCATTTTATGTAGAGCTTGGAAGCGGACATAATTCGGCTCAGGACTATGCTTGGAAGATAGACGAGTTTGATAATGGCAGCAGAGCTATATTAATCAATTTAAACTTCCCAAGCGAAGGTGGAACTGTTTCTCAGGTAAACAGTGGCAGTCTTGACGGAGAAATTAATGAAACGCTTTCATATTTAGCTACTCTTAAAGGTCCAGTATTCTTACGTATAGGCGGAGAAATGAATGTTTGGACAAACAAAACAACACCAGCTGATTTTAAAACAGCTTATGCACATATAGCAAGTATGGCAAGAAGCAAAGCGCCTAATGCTGCTTTGGTATTTTCACCAAGCTATGCTTCACCTTGGGGAGAAGATATGGAAAGCTTTTACCCAGACTCATCACTTGTTGACTGGGTTGGTGCTTCATTATACATGAATAAATACCAGTTTGCAAATAATATGAGTTCAGCAGGTGATGCCAACGACATGTATTTTGGTCTTGGTCAGTATGCTGATGCTGTTAAAAGTCTTGAGCATGTAGCAGATATTGCAGCTAAGTACAATAAGCCTATAATTGTAACAGAATCTGGCAGCGGATATGCTTCTTCAAGTGGTGGAGAGGATTTATCTGCATTTGCTGCAAACCGCTTAACAGAGCTTTATGGAACAATTAATATGGTATATCCTCAAGTTAAGGCAATACTTCATTTTGACAATAATTTAGGCGGTTTTATGTATTCTTTAAATGGCAACAGCACAGTAAAAGCGGCCTATGACAAAGCTACAGCTGATAACCCTACACTTGTTAAATCAGTAGGACAGAGTGCACCTTCTTTTGTTAAACTTAACGGCGCCAGCGGTTTAACTGGTAATATTACATTAAAGGCTTATTGTGATGTACCTAACCAGAGTGTTACAGTTACATATACAATAGACGGAGCACAGAAGGGCTCATCCTCAGCTATGCCTTTTGGTGTAAATATTGATACAGCTTCTCTTTCAGCTGGTGAGCACACACTTCAGGTTATATTTAAAGCCTCAAATGGCTACAGTGTAACTAAAACTTACAGCATGGTAAAAGACGCTTCTGGAGCAGTTTCTTTTACTCAGAAATAAAAAGTAGCGCTGAAATTTAATATTTGATTGTATTAAAAAAGGCTTTTCATTAAATCACTGTATATTAAAAAAGAGTTATTTATAACTTTTTTCAGGTGAAATTAAATGAAGGCCTTTTTTGTTGTTTATAATTATAGCTGCATAATTCATGTTAATAGTAAGTAAGTTATTGAAAAAAAGCGCTAAATAAGATATACTAAAAACAGTCGTAGTAGAAATTAACGGGGGTATTAAATGTGACAGAGGCAGTCAGCTGCGGCGGCATTGTAATCCACAAATGGAAAATACTGCTTTTATACAAAAATCAAAATGGTAAATATATGGGCTGGGTTCTTCCTAAAGGAACAGTTGAAGAAGGCGAGTGCCATGCTCAAACGGCACTTAGAGAAGTCCATGAGGAAACAGGCTCCAGTGCTAATATCATTAAATATGTAGGTAAAACGCAGTATAGTTTTCATGGAGATGATGACATAATAAATAAAACAGTTCACTGGTATCTTATGGAGACTAATTCATTTTTCAGCAGGCCGCAGAGTGAGGAATTTTTTGCAGATTCTGGCTTTTACAAGTTTCATGAAGCCTATCATCTGCTTAAATTTAATGATGAAAGACAAATACTAAAAAAAGCGTACCAGATTTTTAGCGAAATTAACAAAGACAGTTTTTTTGAAGATAAAAACTTTTTCAAAAACTACTGTTAAAAGTTTAAGGAGGGAAGCGAAATGAAAAATTTCAGCGTAGAAGATGTGAGTACAATTATTAAAGACATTAGAAACTCAGAGGAGAAAAAATCTCTTTATATTCTCCTTGGAGTGTTTGTGGCAGTGGCGGCTGTTGCTATAGGCATTGCGGCTTTATTTATTAAAAAGCATTGCGATGAATGCAATGAAGATGATTTTTATGATGACTGGGATACTGAAGACGAATGTGCCGACGATTGCTGCGGTTGTGAGTCTGACGAGAACGAATAATTAGGAATAACTATAAAGAATAGACCGTATTATCGCGGTCTATTTTTTATGCACTAAAGCAACAATAATAATTCGTTTAAAATTTATATTAGACTGCTTAAAATTATAATACTAGCTAATATATCAAGTGTTAGACAAATCATAAAACATGGATTATAATTTAATCTGTAGCAGTGAAAAAGTAAAAGGTTATTTATGCCTTTTTTAATTCTACTAAATTATTTCTTAATTCTTTATTCCGTTAAAAGGAGTGACAAGCATGGACAAAACTTATTTTGATGTACAAATTAACCGTGAAAATACTATGTGCTATAAGTATGATTTTAAAGAAAAGAATAAAAAGCCTAAGGACTGTATACCTATGTGGGTAGCTGACATGGATTTCAGAACAGCACCTGAGATAATTGATGCTTTAAAAGAAAGAGTTGAATATGGTATATTCGGATATTCCGATACTACAGGAGAATATGAGGATATTGTTGTAAATTGGGCTAAAAAGCACTATGACATAGATATTGAAGGCAGCTGGATTGTAAAAACTCCAGGAATTATATTTGCTTTAAGCGCAGCAGTAAGGGGCTTTACTTCAGTAGGTGATAGCGTTATTATTCAGCAGCCGGTATATCATCCTTTTAATAACATGGTTGTCCAAAATTCAAGAAATATGGTGTCCAATGATTTGGTAGAAAACAATGGATATTACTCAATGGACCTTGATGATTTGGAAAATAAGATAGTAAAGCACAACTGTAAGCTTTTTATGCTTTGCAATCCACATAATCCGGTTGGCCGTTATTGGACAGAACAGGAGCTTAAAGAACTTGGCAAAGTGCTTTTAAAGCATGATATGATTGTGTTAAGTGATGAAATACATGCGGATTTTGTATGGGGGCAAAATAAGCCTATATCTCTTTTAAAAGCTGTTCCAGAATTAAAAGATAGAATTATCGTATGTCAATCTCCATCAAAAACATTTAACATAGCAGGAATACAGGTAGCGAATATAATTATACCTAACAAAGAGATACGCGATAGGTTTATTGGTTTTAAGAAAAGCGTTGGTTATGATGAGTTAAATGTTTTTGCGCTTGTTTCTTGCATGGCGGCGTATACAAAGGGTGAAGAATGGTATAACTGCATGCGTTCATATATTTATGATAATATATTATACGCTGAAAGCGTTATTAAGCCTATGAAAGAAATTAATATGATAAGACCTGAGGCTACGTATCTTTTATGGCTGGATTTCAGAAATACAGGTTTAAGCGCTGCTGAAATTGAAAATAAACTTTTAAATGAAGCTGGTGTTTGGTTTAATAGGGGCGAAATGTTTGGACACATGGGAGAGAGATTCTTCCGTATGAATGTGGCATGCCCAAGAAAAACACTTGAAGAGGTAATGAATAGAATAAAGAATACTTTTAAATAATAAAAAATTACCTTTATATTCCCGAGACCAATGTCATAATTGGTTTTTCGGGAATATATTATTTATGTATAAATTAATTAGGGCATGAAATGTCTGCTATGCTTTCTATTGTTAAATGAAGGGAATTTGCCATCTCTGTATCAGCGGCTTTGTAATACATTTCTTTACCTTCGCGACGGGATGTAATAAGCCCGCTGGATTTAAGAAGTCTTAAATGATGGGATACTGCCGGGCTTGTCATGTTTGTAATAGCAGCAATATTTATAACACATTCTTCACAATGGCACAAAAGCCAAAATATCTTTAGCCTGCTTGGGTCACCAAGCTGTTTTAATATACCTGAAACTGAACGAATTGTGTCATCAGATGGCATGTCATTAATTACTTTATATTCGTTTTCCGCATGTTTATGCGGCAGTGCACAGGAATTTTCATTGTTTAACATAAATTGCACCTCCACGATATTTATTATATTTGAAATAAAAACAAATATCAATATCATAAAAGATTAAAAATATATTTAATTGTTTAATTGTATTGACATTAAACACAAAATGATTTATATTATATTTAACAATTAAATAATCTTTAAATTGTTTTTAGAAAGGATTGGTGTTTATGAAAAAGAGTTATAAAATAGATGTTGATTGTGCAAATTGCGCCAGCAAAATGGAAGCGGCTGCTAATAAAACAGAAGGTGTAAAAAATGCTGTGGTTAATTTTATGACATTAAAAATGAATGTTGAATTTGAAGATGGTTTTGAGCCAAAGGCAGTTATGCAGGAAGTTAAAAAGAACTGCAAAAAGGTAGAAAGTGATTGCGATATATTCTTTTAATTAATTTTTACTGCGTCTTGTTGGCGCAGTTTTTTAAAAGGCTATTTAACGTATTTTTCAGAAGGTGTTTAGCTTATGAATAAAAAACAGAAAAAAAATCTTATTAGAATTATAATTTCATCTTTATTTGTTATAGCTTTAAATTTTGTTGAAGTTTACGGTGCTTTAAAATTTATACTCTATATGGTTCCTTATTTGATAATAGGCTATGATATTTTAATAAAAGCCTTTAAGGGAATAAAAAACCTCCAGGCATTTGATGAAAGTTTACTTATGGCTTTGGCTACAATAGGAGCTATAGCATTAGCTGTATATACAGATGGTGATTATACAGAGGCCATAGCTGTAATGCTCTTTTACCAAATAGGTGAATGGTTCCAGAGCTATGCTGTTGGAAAAAGCCGCAGAAATATAAGTGAACTTATGGATATAAGACCAGACTATGCAAATTTAATAAATGAAAAAGGCCAGATTAATAAGGTAGACCCTGATGAGGTAGAGATAGGTTCTGTTATAATTGTTCAGCCTGGAGAAAAAATACCTATTGATGGAATAATAACCGAAGGAACGAGCAGTTTAAATACATCAGCACTTACAGGCGAGAGTCTTCCAAGAAAAGTAAATGTTGGGGACGAGGCAATTAGTGGATGTGTAAACATAAACGGTGTAATAAAATTAAAAACAACAAAAGAATTTGGTGAGTCAACAGTATCAAAAATACTTGACTTAGTTGAAAACGCAAGCTCAAGAAAGTCAAAATCAGAGGATTTTATTACTAAATTTGCAAGAGTTTACACACCTGCTGTTGTATTTAGTGCCATAGCTTTAGCTGTTATACCGCCTTTGGCATTGATAATTTCAGGCAGTTCGCCGCTATGGCAGATTTGGATATACAGAGCCCTTACATTCCTTGTTATAAGCTGCCCATGCGCATTAGTTATAAGTATACCTCTTAGTTTTTTTGCAGGTATTGGTGGCGCCAGCAAAGAAGGTGTTTTAATTAAAGGTTCTAACTATTTGGAAACACTTTCTTTGGCAAAAACAGTTGTTTTTGATAAAACAGGAACACTTACAAAAGGTGTTTTTCAGGTCACGGCTGTGCATCCGGAAAATTTTGATGAAACAGGACTTTTACACTTAGCCGCACATGTGGAAAGGTACTCAACTCATCCTATAGCCAATTCTTTAAGAGCGGCTTATCCTAATGAGGCTGACGACTGTAGTGTGTCTGATATAGAGGAGATTTCTGGATACGGAATAAAAGCAAAAGTTAACAATGATATTATTTATGTTGGAAACACTAAACTTATGGAATCAATTGGAGCCAAATGGAGCCCATGTAGTCATACTGGAACGATAATACATGTGGCTATAAATGGAGTTTATGCCGGCCATATTGTTATTTCAGATGTTGTAAAGCCTACATCAAAAGATGCTGTTTATAGGCTTAAAAAGTCAGGCATAAATAAAACTGTAATGCTTACGGGCGACTCAAAAGCGGCTGCTGAAAAAGTTGCCAAAGAAATAGGAATTGACGCTGTATATTCTGAATTATTGCCAGAAGATAAAGTTTTGAAGGTTGAAGAGCTGATTAAGGAGAAGTCTTCCGATAAAGACAAAGTTGTTTTTGTAGGTGATGGTATAAATGACGCGCCGGTACTTTCAAGGGCAGATATAGGGATTGCTATGGGGGCTATGGGTTCGGATGCTGCAATAGAGGCTGCTGATGTTGTACTTATGGACGATGACCCGCTGAAAATACCTAAAGCAATTAAAATATCTCGTAAGTGCCTTAGAATAGTGCATGAAAATATATATTTCGCAATAGGAATTAAAGTTTTATGCTTAATACTTGGAGCAGTTGGCATTGCCAATATGTGGCTTGCTATATTTGCTGATGTAGGTGTAATGGTGTTGGCCATATTAAATGCCATACGTGCATTATTTGTTAAAGATTTATAAGCATTTATTAAATAAACAGGCATGTGTTTTAGCATGTCTGTTTTATTATAACTACAAGTTTAATTATTTGTAATTATGCCGATTATTAAAAAAAGCTATAACAATTTGTTATAGCTTTTTGGGTATATACTGATAATTGTTAGTACAGTCAGGCAGTAATATAATATCATTAAAGAGCAACACTGATAAAATATTATACTTAATAAAAAATGTTTTATAACCGCAAGTAGGAGGTAATTTTATGGAAAAAACAACTGTTACTTTAAATGATGTTTGTGAAGCTGCTGAAAGAATTAAGCCTTATGTTGTTCGTACAAAGCTTATTAGACAGAAAACAATGGACGAAAAACTTGGCTGCAAAGTATACCTTAAACCTGAAATGCTGCAAATTACAGGAGCCTTCAAAATGAGAGGTGCTATGAATAAGATTTTATCTCTTTCACAGGAAGAAAGAGACAGAGGTATTATTTGTAGTTCATCTGGAAACCACGGTCAGGCATGCGCTTTAGCCGGAAAAATGACAGGTACACATGTAGTAGTTGTTCTTCCAGAAGATGCTCCACATGTTAAAATAGATAAAGCTAAAGCACTTGGCGCAGAAGTAGTCCTTGGACCAAGATATTATGATGACAGATGGAAAATGGTTAAAGAAATTCAAGAGAAAAATGGCTATACAATGGCTCATGGCTATGAGGACTATACTGTTATGGCAGGTCAGGGAACAATAGGCCTTGAAATACTTGAGGATTTACCATATGTTGACACAGTATTAGTTCCTGTAGGCGGTGGCGGCCTTATTGCTGGTGTTGCAACAGCTATTAAAGAAATTAACCCTAAGGTACGTATAATAGGTGTTCAGGCTAAGGCCAGCGATGGATATGTTCAGAGCCGTAAAGCAGGACACAGGGTTGAAGTTGAATGCTTCCCAAGCCTTGCTGATGGACTTGGCTGCCGTAAACCAGGTGAAAACCCATATCCTATTTGTGAAAAATATGTAGATGATTTTGTATCAGTAACAGAAGAAGATATAAAAGAAGCAGTTAAGCTTGTAGCTTCTGAAGCAAAACTTGTGGCTGAGCCATCTTCATGTGTTGGTATAGCAGCACTTCTTGGTGGAGAAGTTAAAGTTTCTCCAGATGAAAATGTATGCTTCATACTTACATCAGGTAACTGGGATATTGATATGATTGGTAAAATACTTAATGATGAACCAGTAGAAGGTATGCTTTAATTTATATTAATCAGTTACATAAGTTTTAATAATTACATAAATAATAGGCAGGACTTAAGCTATAAAAAGCTACAGTGCCTGCCTTTTTTATTTTGTTTGTTACTTCTGCCTTTTAATTATAGACGTATAATGTTGTAATATGCTATACTGGCCATGTGTAAATTGGAATATGTATTTTATTAAAATAAGGAGAATTTATATGCTTACAAAAGTTGCTGAAAATATATATAAAAAAGTTGTGCCACTTCCTAATAATCCTCTGCGTGAGATTAACGCCTATATAATTACAGGTGAGAAAAATCTTTTGATTGATACAGGTTTTAACAGACCTGAATGTAAAGAAGCACTTCAAAGTGCTTTTGACGAATTGGGAATAGAAAAAACAGATGTTTTTATAACACACCTTCATTCTGACCACTGTGGACTTGTGCCTGATTTTGCGGCTAAAACAAGTACTGTTTATTCAGGTGAAACAGATGGAGAATTAATTAATTTTGAAGTGGGTAACCTGTATTGGCGTATGCTGGATGATTTATTCATAAAATTCGGCTTTCCAAAAGCTACATTTGGCAGAAATACAGATATACATCCAGGAAGAAAATACTGCCATAAAGAACGTGTTAATTTTACATATTTGTCAGAGGGTGATGTGCTTGAATATGGAGGTTATAAACTTAAATGCATATTAACTCCAGGCCATACTCCGGGTCATATGTGCTTGTATGACAGTGAGAAAAAAATACTGTTTTGCGGCGACCACATACTTGGTACAATAACTCCTAATATCTGTATTGAAATAAGTGCAGAAAATCCGCTTAATGACTATTTAGAAAGCCTTAAGAAGGTAGAAAAATTAGACGTAGAATTATTATTAACTGCTCATGGAACACCTGTAAAAGACATGTATGGCAGAATTAAGGAGTTATATAAACATCATGAAGACAGACTTAAAGAAGTAATTCATATATTGGCAGATGAAGAAAAAACGGCTTATATGGTGGCTAGGGATATGACTTGGGAAATAGACTGCAAAAACTGGGAGGATTTTCCAGCACCACAAAAATGGTTTGCTACAGGTGAGGCTATTGCGCATTTGCAATATCTTTATTTTTCAGGAAATATTAAGAGAATAGAAAAAGATGGAGTGTACTATTACAAAGTATAATTTTGTTTTGCTATTAGGTCTTTATTTGGAGGATTTTAATGACAGAAAGAGTTTTTATTACAGGTGATAAACATAGGACGTTTGTGCCGCTCTTTGGCTTGGCAGAAAAGAATGAGCTTAAAAAAACAGATATTTTACTAATTGCCGGTGACGCGGGATATGTATGGGATGAAAGTTATATATATGATATAAACAGTCTTCAGCAGATTTTTCCCGGAACAATAGCATTTATAGACGGAAACCATGAAAACCATGAACTTTTAAACAGTATGGAAGTAAGCTCATGGAATGGCGGCAGGGTTCATCAGGTAGGTGAGAGGGTTTATCATCTAATGAGAGGAGAAATATACTCTATATATGGAAATAATTTCTTTACTTTTGGCGGAGCCCGCTCTGTTGACAAGGATAGGCGCAAAGAAGGCGTAAGCTGGTGGAAAGAAGAAGAACCAAGCATAAAAGAAATGGAGTACGGCAAAGAGCAGATTTTAAATAATATTGATAAAATTGATTATGTTATAACACATGAAACACCTCTTTTAGCCAGAAAATATATTTCAAGACAAAAGCCTATTGATGATGGGTATATTTTGCCTGAAGTACTGGAAAGCTGGTATAATATTGTAACTAAATCTGAAAGATTTAAAAAATGGTATTTTGGACACATGCATGTTGACAAAGAAATTAACAGTAAGCTATATGGTTTGCACCACGACATAAGAATTATAGGACAAGATAAGTCTATAAGCTGGGTGTAAAATTTAATTTAAGCTAAAAGTTTATTATTTATTTAAAAAAAGGCAGCAGTATTTAACTGCTGCCTTATAATTAATTTAGTTAATTAAATATGTAATTTAATATTTATTTAGTATTATGTTTATTATCCTGTTGATATTTAAGATACCTTGCCAAATTTAAAGTTATATCTTTTGAATTTTCATCAAGTTGTTTGAAAAGATTTGAGCCGCTGAGGCTTTCGTTATAAAAGTCAGTTTCTTGATTTTTCTCTAAAGTATTTAGCTTAGTTAAATACATACAGACACACCTCTTTTGAGTGTAATAATATTATAATAATATTAATTTCTAATTTGATTCTATATTTATTTTATAAATATGTCAATAGAAAAATTGAAAAAACGTGAAAAATAGACATTGATTTCACGAATTGAATAAATATTATAAAACATAAAAAAACACTGGCTTAGCCAGTGTAAATAAACAAGCTGTTGACGGGATTCGGACCCGTGACCTCCGCACTACCAATGCGGTGCTCTACCTACTGAGCTACAACAGCAAAATAACTTAACGATAGATATGATATAACAAGTGTACTATATTTGTCAATATTTTATTTGTTTTAGATAATGAATTTTGAGACTTTATTTATTATATTAAAATCCATATTTTTGTTGACATATAAATATATATAAAATAAAGTTATATTGTGATGATTTCACTTGAAATAAGAGTTGTTTAGCAGTAAATATTATTGAATACATAGTGAATGGAGGAATATTATGTTTGATAATGATAAATCTTATAAGCTTATAATGGCAATATTGCAAAAAGATGATTATGATGACACAGTTGAAGAATTAGGCAGAAATAAGATATTTGTTACAAAACTCTGTTCAAGCGGCGGATTTTTGAAAAAAGAGAACGTAACAATAATGATAGGTGTTGAAAAAGAAAGAGTAGATGAAGTAATGGGAATACTCGAAAAAATGGCTGGAAAGCGTAAAGAAACAGTTTATGCTTTGCCAACACCTGTTTCAGGAGACCATTGTATTGGAAGCAGTATGTCTGTGCCATTAGAAAAAGAGGTTGGCGGAGTTACTGTATTTATGCTTGATATGGAGCAAATAAAAAAGATGTAATTAAATCAAAAATAACAAATATTTATTCATAATTTTTAGTTTATATTTAAATTATACACTAAAAAATTATAGATTATATTTTAATATTTTTGTTATTTAAATTCACTAATTTTTTTGTATTACTTAATTAATAAAGTATTTTTGCCGGATGAATTTTCATCCGGATTTTTTGCGTACAAATGTTGAATAAATACAAAAGTGCTTAAAACATAAGTTTTTGTTAATAGTTGAATATGAAATTAAAGATAAAGAATTAAATATATTAATTCAAATGATAACAATATTGTATTCTATATGATTTGATAATAAATGAATTTTATGTGTTATTTATAAGAAAATTTTTATAATTTATAAAGTTTTTAATTAAACCTATTGATTTTAAAAATAAAGGATAGTATAATAAATCGCATACGAAACATCGTATGCGATTTATTTTTAGGAGGAATTGGTATGATTCAGCAATGTCAGTTTAAAACAGCTTCTTTAATTGTTAAACTTGGAAACGCAGTAACTTATTATAGAAATCTTAAAATGAAAAGTATTGACCTTACATCTGTTCAAAGTGATGCTATTATTGCTACTTTGCGAAATCCAGGTATAACCGCTTCACAGCTTAAAGAACACATGCGCTTATCACAGTCAACAGTTGCAGGAATTATTGCCCGTTTGGAAAGCAAAGGATTAATTTCTAAGTCAACTGATGAAGAAGATGCAAGAAAAGCCATTATAACACCTACAGAGCAGGGATTACAGCTGGAGGGGCACTTAAAAGAAATAGCTTTGGAAACTCAAAATGCCCTTGTTAAAGGTATGAGTGATGAGGAACAAGCTGAATTTATAAGGTTGCTCCAAATTGCATTAGATAATATGAACCGTGTACGTTATTAAATCAAATACAGAAAGGATCGTATTTCAATGAGTAAAAATAATGAATTATTTACAACAATGCCTGTTGGTCAGGCAGTTGCAAAACTTGCAATACCAACGGTAGTAAGCCAGATTATAGTCATTCTTTATAGTCTGGCAGACACTTTTTTTATAGGACAAATTGGTGACCCGAACCAGATAGCTGCTCTTTCTATTACATTTCCTATTTATACTCTTTTAACGGCAGTTGCCAATCTTTTTGGTATTGGAGCTAATAGCGTAATTGCTAGAAGTATGGGACAAAATGATGAAGAAACAGCTAAAAAGGCATCCTCATTCAGTTTTTGGGGAAGTATTTTTGTAACGGCAGTTTTGGCAATATTGCTTGCTGTTTTTATGAAACCCATACTTACGCTCTTTGGCGCAGATGAATATACATTTGGGTTTACAACAGATTATCTTTTTTGGGTTTTTGTAATAGGCGGTATTCCAACTGTTGCTGGCCTTGTTTTAGGGCATTTAGTACGTTCTGTTGGTAAAACCAAAGAAGCTGGAATAGGTTTAACTATTGGCGGTATAATGAATATTATTCTTGACCCAATATTTATTTTTGTTTTTGATATGCAGGTTGCCGGTGCTGCCGTTGCTACTATGCTTTCCAATGTAATTTCTATGCTGTATTTCTTTGTTGTACTGGCAAAGATTAGAAAATCAACTGTTCTTACAGTTTCACCTAAACACTTTTCATTAGCCAAAAAAGTATCTTTAGGAACATTGTCGGTAGGATTTCCTGCTGCTATATCTGTATTGCTTGTTTCCGTTTCTATTTCTTTGTTAAATGGATTGCTTCTTAGGCATGAAAACGGTAATATTCTTTCTGCGGCTTATGGTGTTGCGTCTAAATGCGGAACTATTGCTTTACATATAAGCATAGGTATAGCTCAGGGTGTTATGCCTTTAATTGGATATAGTTATGGCGCAAAAGACCATAAACGTATTCATGAAGTATGCCGACTTTCGTTTATAGTTCTTTTGATTTTTTCCCTTATATTCTTAGTAATAGTACAGCTTATTCCAGGAACAATAGTAAGATTATTTATTGACCACCAAGAAACAATACAAGTAGGTAGCGTTTTTATGCGCTGCTGGTCATGGTGTGTTATAGGAATGAGTTTATTTAATATGTATAACTCCATTTTTCAGGCTGTTGGCAAATGGAAAACATCATTGCTTTTGGCTGTATTGCGTTTAGGTATTATATTCTCAGTATTGTGTTTTGTACTTGATGCACTTTTTGGTGTAACAGGTTTAATGTGGGTGCAGGCGATTACAGATACAGTGTCATGCCTTGTAGCTATGTATCTTTATATGCGTTTCAAAAGAAATATTATGGGCGAAATTTCACTTCAGCCAGAGCCTGTTCAAGTTCAGTTTACTTCTAACAGAATTATTGCTATCAGCCGTGAGTTTGGTAGCGGTGGAAGAACAATAGGCAAAGAGGTAGCTGCAAAACTGGGTATTCCATGTTACGACAGTGAACTGATTGAAAAAATAGCCATAGAAAGTGGTTTTGCTAAAGAATATATTGAAAAGTATGAAGAGTACGCTCTTTCAGATAAACTGTATGATAATGCAGTTGCAGGACGCAGTAGTGATGGTCAGTCATTTGTAGATAAAATCTGGTTTGCACAGAAAAAAGTTATAACTGATTTAGCGCAAGCAGGGCCTTGTGTTATTGTAGGCCGATGTGCAGATTATATATTAAAGGATATTGCTGATTGTTTGACTGTATTTATTCATGCTTCAGATGAAAAGCGTGCAGAACGTATAGTTTCAGTTTATGGACAGCGCTCAGAGTCTCCGGCAGAAAGGTTGCATGATAAAGATAAAAAACGTAAGGCTTATTATGAGCTTTATACTGGCACACAATGGGGACAGGCGGATAATTATGAGCTGTGTTTGGACAGTGGAAAAATAGGTATAGAGCAGAGTGTTTATATGATTGCCGCTCTGTATAAAAAGAAAGGTTAACATATTTTTTGAAATAAATAAATTAACAAAAAAGCTTAATTCT
>CALWEX010000079.1 GCA_944377425.1 uncultured Clostridia bacterium | reverse complement strand
GGGCAGGCATTAACAGGAGCCTTACCCTCTGCAATAGCTGTAGCACAGCCTGAACAACCAGGATAACCGCAACCACCGCAGTTAGCGCCAGGAAGAACAGACATTATTTCTCCTACTTTAGGGTCTTCTTCTACAGCGAATATTTTAGAAGCATAACCAAGGAAGCCGCCGAATACAACGCCTAAACCGGAAATGCTGGCAACTGCAGTTACTACATTAATGATTTCCATTATTTAGTTCCCTCCCTGATTAAAGTTTGATTAATCCCGAGAAGCCTAAGAAGGATACTGACATAAGTCCTGCACCTATAAGGGCAAGAGGGAATCCATCAAATGACTTAGGGATATCATTATAAGCAATTCTTTCACGGATACCAGCAAAAAGTATAATTGCAAAAGCAAAACCGCCGGCACCACCGATACCATTTACAATGGCCTCAATAAAGTTGTAGCCATTCTGCATGTTTGTCACAGCACATCCTAAAACTGCACAGTTTGTTGTTATAAGAGGAAGGTAAACACCAAGTGCCTGATAAAGGGAAGGTGAGCTCTTCTTAATAAACATCTCAATAAACTGAACGAGAGCAGCAATAACAAGGATGAACGCAATATTATAAAGATATTCAAGTCCAAGTGGAACAAGAATAAGGTTGTAAATAAGCCATGTAGCTGCACAGGCAAGAACTATAACGAAAATAACCGCAATACCCATGCCGGCTGCTGTCTCAACCTTTTTAGAAACGCCAAGGAAAGGACAGATGCCTAAGAACTGTGAGAATATGTAGTTATTTACGAATATTCCTGCTAATAACAATAATATTAATCGCATTTTTTCCCCTCCTATTATTCTTCTTCCTCAACTGGTTTTCTGCTAGCTGCACAGTGTTTGAATATAGCCATGAAGATACCAAGTGTGAAGAACGCGCCAGGAGCCATTATCATAAGAAGTGTCTTAGGGAATGCTTCCGGCATAATTGTCATTCCGAGTAATGTACCTGAGCCAAGGAACTCACGAACAGCACCCATAATGGCAAGAACCAATGTAAATCCAAGACCATTGCCTAAACCATCGAAGAATGACGGTATAATACCGTTTTTGGAAGCAAAGCCCTCAGCTCTGGCAAGGATTATACAGTTAACAACTATAAGAGGTATGAAAAGACCAAGAGCGTCATTAATTGCAGGTAAGTATGCCTGTAAGAGAAGCTGTACTATTGTAACGAATGACGCAATAACTACGATAAAGCAAGGTATACGAACGGTGTCTGGTATAAACTTACGAAGAAGTGAAATAACAACGTTTGAACCTAAAAGAACGGCTGTTGTTGAAAGACCCATACCAATACCGTTTATAATGCTTGTTGATGTTGCAAGAGTGGCGCACATACCGACAACCTGAATAAGAACAGGGTTATCGAATAAAATACCATCTCTTAAAACCTTAAGGTTTTTACTCATTACTGTGCACCTCCGTTTTCTGCTACCCAAGTAATAGCGTCGTTAACGCCTACTGTGACAGCTCTTGTTGTGATAGTGGCACTTGTGATTGATTTAACCTGACCACCGTCTTTATCAACGGCAAGAGTACCGCTCATGCCTGTGTACTGCTCATAAAAGTCTGGGCTTGTAGCAAGGGCACCAAGACCTGGTGTATCTGAGTGAGAAAGTATTCTAACGCCTGTTACTGTGCCTGTTGTGTCAACGCCTACCATCATCTGCATGCCGCCGCCGAAACTGCTTGTTGTGCAGCTTACAACATAGCCCATTACATTGCCGCTTGAATCTTTACCTAATGTAACGCCTGTTACTGTACCAGATAAAGGAGCATCTGCTATCTCCTCAAACTGTGCATCAGGAAGAACAGCTGCCATAGCCTCATCCTGTGTTTTCTTAGCCTGAGCAGCTATAGGTGCCTTTGTAACCTCTGAACAAATACCAAGGCAAAGTGCACATACAAAACATATTACAAACAATCTAATTGCAGGTGTTGTTATCTGTTTCATGCTTTCTTCGCCTCCTTTGTTTTTGGAAGTGCGCCAAATATCTTACCTACTGTAAATCTGTCAATAAGAGGAACAGCAAGGTTAGAGATAAGTATTGAGTATGAAACGCCTTCCGGATAACCGCCATATACTCTGATAAGGTATGTGATAAGACCGCAAAGACAAGCGAATATTATCTGACCTTTAGCTGTCATAGGAGATGTGGTATAGTCTGTAGCCATGAAAATTGCTCCAAGGAAAAGACCGCCTGTGAATATTTCGTATACAGGCATTCTTGTACCATATCTGCCGAATACAGCTGTAAGTATAAATACTACTGCTATGTAAATAACAGGAATTCTCCATGTAATTACTTTTCTTACTAAAAGATAGATGAAACCAATTACAAGAGCTATAGCGCATGTTTCACCAATACATCCGCCGATACCTGAGCCTGTTACTACCTGTGTAAGTGTAGGAAGGCCAAGGTCTGATACAGCAGCGCCATCTTTTAATGTTTTAAGAAGGGCTAAAGGTGTAGCTGTTGTAACGCCATCTACTGTCCATGTTGTCATGGCTGTAGGATATGACGCTAAAAGGAATGCTCTGGCAATAAGAGCTGGGTTAACAAAGTTCTGGCCGATACCGCCGAAAAGCTGTTTTGCAATTATAATAGCAAATGCGCTTCCTACAATAGGCATCCACCAGCTTGCACCAACAGGTAAGTTAAGCGCAAGAAGAAGACCTGTAACTACGGCACTCAAATCGTCTATTGTAACGGTTTTCTTCATTATTTTCTGATAAAGGAACTCAAAGAAAACGCTTGATGCTACTGAAATAGCGATAAGAAGGAGCGCCTTAATACCGAAAAATACAATACCCATCACTGTAGCAGGAACAAGAGCAATTATTACATCACGCATAATGCTCTGTACTGATTCACTGGAACGGACGTGAGGGGTTGACGATACTACTATATTATCCATTATTTTTTCTCCCCCTTAATTACTTCTTAGCTTCTTCGGCTTTCTTTTCAGCTTCTGCTTTGGCTCTTGCTGCCGCTGCTGCCGCTGCTTTCTTGCCGGCTTCTATTTTCTTTGTGGCTCTGATAGACTGAGCAAGCTGTCTCTTAGCTGGACATTCATATGAGCAGCTTCCGCACTCGATACAGTCAAGACCGTGGTTAGCTACAAAAGCTTCGCCATCGCCTCTGATTGCAAACTGGTTAAGCATAAATGGCTGAAGACCCATTGGACAGTGCTCAACACATTTAGCACAACGTATACAGTTTCTCTCAGGCGGAATATACGCCTCAGCTGGTGTAAGGCAAAGAAGGGCTGATGATGTTTTTGTTGTTGCAACATCAAGAGTATACATAGTAGGTCCCATCATAGGGCCGCCGGCTATCATTTTAGCTGGCTCTACTTTAAAGCCGCCTATCTGCTCCATAAGGTCGCTGAATGTCATACCTACGCGAATCTGGTAGTTGCCAGGGTTTGCAGGAGCGCCGCCTGTAACTGTAACTACTCTTCTCATTATAGGTCTGCCTTCTGCTACAGCGTTGTATATGCTGATAATAGTATCAACGTTATCTACTATACAGCCTACAGCAGCAGGAAGAGCGCCTGAAGGAACTTCTCTTTTTGTAATAGCGTAAATAAGGTGTTTTTCTGAGCCCTGAGGGAATTTTTTCTGAAGTGAAGCTACCTCAATGTTTGGTATGTCTTTTACCATTTCGCTGAGAAGCTTAATAGCCTCAGGTTTGTTATCCTCAATACCTATAACGCCTTTTGCGTTAGGGTGAAGCTTAAGTACAATCTGAAGACCTTTAATAAGTCTTTCAGGCTGTTCAAGCATAAGACGATAGTCGCATGTAAGGTAAGGCTCACACTCTGCGCCGTTTACAAGAACATAATCAATTTTTGTTCCTGGAGGCGGAGCGAGTTTTACATGTGTAGGGAATCCGGCACCGCCGAGACCTACTACACCGCCATTTTTAATTGCGGCGATTATTTCCTCATTTGTCATCTGAGTATAATCTCCGCCCTTTATGCCCTCGTACTCTGTCATTTTACCGTCGTTTTTAATAACTACGGCAAGGCTTTTTGCGCCGCCAGGAGTAAGTACAGGTCTGATATCAGTAACTTCGCCGGATATACTTGAGAAAATAGGTGAGCAGATGAAGGCTTTTGCTTCGCCGATTTTCTGACCTACCTTTACATAGTCTCCTTTCTGGACGCATGGCTCACATGGGGCACCGATGTGCTGTGACATTGGGAAAAACAATTCGGAATTTTCCTTTGGGAGTATAACCTTAATGGCTTTGTCCTGTGTAAGAGCTTTGCCATCTGGCGGATGTACTCCACGTTTGAACGTTAAAGTTTGCATATTATCCCCCTCTGTTCTTGTGATTTTTACACATGAAAAGTGTAAAGAATATAAGGTTAAAAATATTATAACTGCATAAGCCGCGGCGTAGAAAGGTACGTCCAACCAAACCAAGCCCAGCTTATAATCAACATTTCTATTTTAATACAAAAACACATATCCAACAACATATTTTTGTATTTTTTTGAAATTTTTTATTGATTTATTTATATGTATAATTAAGTAGTGTTCCTAAATATGAGTTTACTATTTTTTTATCGTAATGTAAACGGAAATTTATGTACTTGAAAAACAGTTTCACTTATAATAAAAAGCGTTATAAGTTATAATTTGCCGAATAAAGTTTTATTTTGCTCAATTTTAGGTTTTAATCAGTTGGCGGCAGGGTCGATAGGTAGTATAATAAATATATCCACGGGAGGTGTAGAATGTGAATCTTGTGCTTAACACAACTCAAAAACTGCTTATGAGCCAGAAAATGCTTCAGTCCACAACAATACTGCAAATGAGCACAACTGAGCTTATGGATTACGTAAATACCCTTACAGAGGAAAACCCTGTCCTTGAGGTTAAAAATAAATACGACGATGAGCCGCCTGCGGACATTTTAAAAAGGAAAATAGAGTACCTTGACTCCTCCGATGAGCAGAACAGAATGTATTATTCTGAGGAAAAAGACGACGAGGACGAAAACGACATGTGGAAATTCCGCCAGAGTACAGAAGAAAGTCTTACGGAATTTATTATAAGCCAGATAAATGTACTTAAAATACCTAAAAAAGAAATGGCGGTATGCGATTTTATAGCCGGCTGCCTTGATGAGTCCGGATATTTAAGGCAGACAAATGAACAGATAGCAAAAAGCCTTAATATAACAGAAAGTGAGGCCGAAAAAGCGGTTAAGATTGTGCAGAGCCTTGAGCCTGCCGGAGTATGCGCCAGAAATTTATCGGAATGTTTAATGCTGCAAATTCAAAGGCTTAATATAGAAAACGATGTTTTAAACAGCATTGTAGAAAACTATCTTGCTTTAGTAGGCAAAAACCAGCTTCAGCTTATAGCTAAAAAAATTAAGGCTCCACTTGAGGAGATAAGCGCTGCTGTAGGCATAATTAAAACACTTAACCCAAAACCGGGAAGCGGATTTGTATCTAAAGGCAGTGTTGAGTATATAGTGCCTGATGCTGTGGTTACAGGCCAAAATGGTGAGTATACTATAACTCTTAATGATTCTTTTTCTGCGGCAGTTAATATAAGCGGATTTTATAAAGATATAATTAAGGGTGAAGGTGAAGGCGAGGCAAAGGAGTTTGTCTATTCCAAAATACGTCAGGCTCAGTGGGTAGTAAAATGTATTTCAAGAAGGCAGGAAACTCTTTATAACATTATAAGTGCTATTGTGCATAAACAGACAGAATTTTTCGATAAAGGGGAAGGCTATATAAAACCCCTTACTTTAAATGATATAGCATCTGATGCTGGCATACACGAATCAACTGTAAGCCGTACTGCAAGAGGAAAGTACATACAGTGCAGGCATGGGGTTTATCCACTTAATTACTTTTTCAGGCAGGCTGCTGCTGAGGCTTTTGGCCAAGGCCTGACACAGGAAAAAATACAGGCAATGATTAAAAACCTTATTGATAACGAAGATAAATCATCGCCTTTAAGTGACAGAAAAATAGCCGATGAGCTTTTGGCTATGGGTGTTGATATATCCAGAAGAACAGTTGCCAAATACAGAGGCATAATGGGTATAAACGGTATAAGCGGACGAAAATGCTAAATTTACTAAACTTGGTATTAGTTTAAGCAGGCACAATTTAATATTTTAAGAAAGTTTTTAAACAAATATTTATTTTAAATATAAAACAGGTTTTGGCACTATATTTGTATTGGCCAAGCCTGTTTTTTTGCGTTTAATTTTAATTGACTAATCTAAGGTATCAGGAGGGAATATGCGGCATAAGTTTAAAGGAAGGAATAAAAAAGGCGTGATTTAATTGGCCAGAAGTATAAGAAAAACTTTTGCCGATGCATTTGAGCTTCCTGCTGAAGCCGTCAGCGCTCTGCCGGTTATTACTTTAACGGGACAGGAAGATATGATAATAGAAAATTACGGCGGTGTTGTGGAGTATTCCACTGAAAAAATAACTCTAAGCACTGCCTGCGGCGTATTAAAAATTGACGGCAGCGGACTGGATATAAGATACATGAATTCCCAGTGCGTAACGGTTACAGGCGTTATCAGCACTTTTTCGTTTGTTGAATAAAAACGCCTTTAATTAAGGAGGCTGTTGAAATATGTTCTCACCTGTATGGAATTATTTGAAAGGATATGTTATTATAAAGGCGTCGGGCCTTTCCGCCGGAAAGTTTATAAATATGACATCATATTACGGCATAAACCTATGGGATATAAAAAACGACGGGAAATCCTATTATATAAAAGCCGACATAAAAGACGCCGATGAGCTGAAAGAAATTTCCAGAAGAAGCGGCTGCCGTACCGAGATAATAAAGTATAAGGGTCTTCCGGTTTTAATTAAAAAAGTTAGGAAAAGGAAGGCCTACGCATTAGGTGCGTTTGTATTTGCACTGCTGCTTTATTTTTTATCCGGCTTTGTATGGACTGTCAGTGTAGATGGAAATTACAGGGTGCCTACTGATGATATAAAAAAGTTTTGTGAGCAAAATGGCATTTATCCCGGAGCCTTAAAAAAAGATATAAATCAAACTAAGGCCGCAGAAATGATAATTGCTAATTTTAAGGATATAAGCTGGGCTTCTGTAAGTGTTAAAGGAACAGAGGCTGTAATTTCAGTTGCGGAAACCATACCGGAAACCAAAATTATTGATAACTCATACGCTTGTGATATAATATCCGATATGGACGGAATAATAGAAAATATAACTGTTATAAGCGGAACACCACTAGTTAGAGCTGGAGATGTGGTTAAAAAAGGCGATGTGCTTGTTTCTGGCAGGCTTGAGATAAAAGATGGTGACGAGGTTAAAGGCGAAAAATATGTTAAAGCCGAAGCCTACATACGCGCTCAAACAGTTCATAAGCTTGTTTTAGAGGTTAATTTAAACCAAAAAAGCAAACAATATACCGGCAGAAGCACTAAAAAAGTTGAAGTAGAGTTTTTAGGCGGAAAAAAAGAATTTGGGCTGGATGCAGGATATAATAGTTATGATAAAGAGCTTTTTAGTGAGCTTAGTTTAAAAATAGGTGACTATAAAGTACCTTTTTCGGTAAGGGTATATAATATTAAGGAATATGAAACTGTATTGGAGCGCATTACTCAGGAGCAGGCCGAAGAAAAAGCCAGAGATTATCTGGAGGCTAAGGAAGAAGAGCTTTTCGGACTTGAGTCCTATGTAACAGACGAAAAAATAAGCGGTACAGTTCAAGGCGACAGCTTTATTTATACTGCCATTCTTACGGTTTCACAAAAAATAGGTATAGAAAACCAAGTTGAATATAATAACGATAATTTACGAGGTGAAAATAATTAGTGGAAAACGAAGCAGTATTTTCTGTTGAAAACAGCGAAATTTCGGCTGTTTTTGGACAGTTTGACAGAAATGTAAAAAAGATAGAAAAAGAGTTTGATGTAAAAATAGTAAACAGAGGCGACTATATAAAAATTAACGGCCAAGATGTAACGGGAGCCGCCAAAACAATAGAATGCCTTATAAATTCAGTTAAAAACAATATAGAAATAACAGAACAGTCGTTAAATTATACTATAGACTCAATTAAAGAGCATAAGGAGCAGAACGCCCAAGGTATAGGCAACGATATAATCTGCCTTACGGTAAATGGCCGTCCAGTACGTGCCAAAACAATGGGTCAAAAGAAATATGCAGATTCTATAAGAAAAAATACAGTTGTTTTTGGCATAGGCCCAGCAGGAACAGGAAAAACATATCTTGCTATGGCTCTTGCCATAAATGCGTTTAAAAACAACGAGGTAAACCGTATTATACTTACAAGACCGGCTATAGAGGCAGGGGAAAAACTGGGTTTTCTTCCAGGAGATTTACAGCAGAAAGTAGACCCATATTTAAGACCGCTTTACGACGCTCTTTACGAAATTATGGGTGCAGATAATTTTATTAAAAATATGGAAAAAGGTCTTATAGAGGTTGCGCCTTTGGCTTATATGAGAGGTCGTACACTTGATAACGCATTTATTGTTCTTGACGAAGCTCAAAACACTACTCCGGAACAGATGAAAATGTTCCTTACAAGAATAGGCTATGGTTCAAAGGCGGTAATTACAGGTGATATAACCCAGATAGACCTTTCAGAAGGCAAAAAAAGCGGTTTAAGCGAAGCGGCAGATATATTAAATGGCATAGAAGGAATAGATATTATTACTCTTACAAATAAAGACGTTGTAAGACATCCTTTAGTGCAGAAAATAATACTTGCTTATGAAAAACATGACTCGTCTGTAGCAAAAAGACGTGAGGAAAGAGCGGCCCGCCAGCATGGCTTTATGGGAAAGCGAAAGTGATAAAATATGAGAAAATTTTTTAGGCCTTTAGTTTATTTTACAGGTAAAAAGTTTAATGCCACGCTTTTTGTATTGGCGTTTGTATTTACTGTAATGATTATTTTTTCAGGGGCTTTTGCGCCTAAATCCGAAAAAATAAATATAGGCGATATTTCGCCTAAAAGGTATGTGGCAACACGAAGTGTTGAAAATACTGTTGAAACCCAAAAGCTTATTAAGGCGGCTAAAGACAGCGTAGGCAATCTTTATAAGCATGACCCTAATGTAGCTGTAAATGCTGAAAAGCAGATAGACGATATGTTTTCAGCAATAGATGACGGCATAGCCCAGATGAAGGAAAATGCGCAGAAAGAGGCGGCTTGGAAAAACGCCATAAACAAAGTTGGCGCAGAAGATGGAGATTACCAAAGCGCAGAGCCGCAGTACGACTATGACTTAAATATTACCCTTGGCGTTCCTGCGTACTTTACATCCAGTCAGTATCAGGAATATGATAACCTTTCCGATGAGGATAAGGCTTTGTTTATTGAAGATATAAAGTACGGTGTAAATTATGCCTTTGAACTGGGAATAACAGAGGACACGCGCCAGAGTACTATTGAAAAGGTTGAAAATATAGTAAACGAAACACAGTGGAATGACACTTTAAAAGCCATGGCTTATACAATATCCGATGCGGTTATTGTGCCTAACCTTATTCTTGACGAAGACGCCATTGAGGCTGCTAAAGAGCAGAAAGCTTCGGAAGTTGAGCCTGTTATGGTGCTTAAAGACCAGAAAATAGTTGACAGCGGCGAGGTTATAACAGCTGAGGCATATGCTATACTTACTTCTTTAAACCTTATAAATACTGGTTCAAGCGGAAACATTGTTCATATGCTTGGCAGTGTTATAGTAGCAGCACTTTGTTTTGCAGCAGCAGGAATTTATCTTTACACATTGCAAAAAAGGGCTATGGGCCAGAATAACTCAGTTGTGCTTTTGTTTTTTATATACGTTCTTTCAATAGTTATACTTTTTGTTACTGAAAAGTTTGAAAACTACGCTTTAGTGCCGCTGAGTGTTTTTGCCATGCTTACATCAATACTTATTAAGCCAAAAATAGCTGTGGCTCTTAATGCTTTTGTGTGTATTATAGGCACATTTGTATTTAATGGCGATGTATACTGCCTTATATACTTTTTAATAACAGGCAGTTTTGCTTCTGTATTAGTGCAGTATACCCAAAAACGCACAATGGTTTTGCTTGTATCCATTGCCATTGGTGCCATTAATATGGCTACATATTTCGGCATAGAAATTTTCTCGTCGGGGTATTCGCCTAAGGTGCTGACAGAAAGCTTGTATGCCTGCGCTACAGGTATAGTTTCACTTGTTATGGTAATAGGCAGTCTTCCTCTTTGGGAGGGCGTATTTGGCATGAACACCAAGTTTACACTTGCTGAGCTGGCTAATCCTAACAATGAGCTTATGAGAAGGCTTATAATTGAAACACCAGGAACATACCACCACAGCCTTGTTGTAGCTAATTTAGCCGAAACAGCGGCCTATGAGATTTATGCTAACGAAACTTTGGCAAAAGTAGGAGCGCTTTTCCACGATATAGGAAAGCTTAAAAATCCGCAATATTTCAGCGAAAATCAGTTTGCTATTAATATACATGATAAGCTTGACCCGTATATAAGCGCTGAAATAATTATAAACCACGTAAAAGACGGTTTGGAGCTGGCGGAGCATGCTGCATTGCCTAAAGTAGTTAAAGATATAATACAGCAGCACCACGGTACAACGCTTGTGAAATATTTTTATGTAAAATGCGTTAAAGAAAAAGAAAGCGCAGGAGAAATAGTACATGAGCGTGACTTTAGATATCCGGGGCCTATACCACAGAGCAAGGAAGCTGCTGTTGTTATGCTTGCGGATACTGTGGAGGCCGCTGTAAGAAGTTATATTTCTTCTGGCAACGACCCATCTGGAATAGAAGAGCTTGTAAATAAGCTTTTTAAGGACAAGCTGGATGACGGACAGCTTAACGACTGCCGACTTGACCTTAAAGAGATAGAAATAATTAAAAAATCATTTATGAAAATGTTTAACGGTATGTATCACCACAGAATAGCCTACCCTAAAGATGAAGAAATTAAGGCTGCAAGGGAAAAAGAGGCTGTACTTGAAAAGGAAGAAGAATTAAAGGGGGAAAAGTCCGATGACAGTACTAATTGATAACAGAACGGATTTTGAAATTACACCTGAAACAGAAAAGCTTTTTAACGATGTTATAGCAGAGAGTTTGAGATATGAGGAGTTTGACCCTCAGTGCGAAATAAGCCTTTCTATTGTAAATAACGACGAAATACAGGAAATAAACAAGCAGTACAGAAATATAGACGCACCTACAGACGTTTTAAGCTTTCCGCTTCTTACATTTGAAGAGGGCGAACAGGCCGATGTAAACGAAAATGACGAAATTATGCTTGGGGATATTATAATTTCAATAGAAAAAGCTATTTCACAGGCCGAGGAATATGGCCACGGCTTAAAAAGGGAACTGGCTTTTTTAACAGCTCACAGCATGCTTCATCTTATGGGCTACGACCATATGGAAGATGACGAGAGAGAGGAAATGTTTGAAAAACAGGAAGCTATATTAAACAACTTAGGTATAACAAGGTAAAAAGAAGGTGAAAAGCTATGGATAATACCCAGCTTATTAAACTGGCACAGGAAGCTGCCAAAAAAGCGTATGCGCCGTACTCGGGTTTTAATGTAGGCGCTGCTCTTTTGTGCAAAAGCGGCAATGTATACACAGGTTGTAATGTAGAGAACAGCTCTTATGGCGCTTCAAACTGTGCCGAAAGAACGGCGGTGTTTAAAGCTGTTTCAGAAGGTGAGCGGGATTTTGTAAAAATAGCCATAGTTTCAGAAAAAGGCGGTTTAACTTTCCCTTGCGGTATATGCCGTCAGGTTTTAAGCGAGTTTATGCCAAATGGCAGAATTGTACTGTATTCTGATGAGCAGGGTATAAAGGAGTTTGCACTAAATGAGCTTTTGCCTTATGCCTTTAAGCTGTAACTGTTTTTTGATTGACGGGTGATATTATTGGATTTAAACTGGGAAGAACTTGAGGGCATGTGCCTTAACTGCCACAAATGCCCATTAAGCCAAACAAGGCACAATGTGGTAATAGGCAAAGGCTCAAAAAAAGCGGATATAATGTTTATAGGCGAAGGCCCAGGGGAGCAGGAGGATTTGCAGGGGGTACCTTTTGTAGGCGCTGCCGGCCAGCTGTTGGATAAAATGCTTCTTGCTGCCGGCCTTGACGAAAATGATTATTATATTACAAATATAGTAAAATGCAGGCCGCCATATAATAGGGACCCGTTGGAGGAAGAACAGAGGGCCTGCATAAACTATTTAAGGCGGCAGTTTTTGCTTGTACGGCCTAAAATTATAGTTTGTTTAGGCAGAATTGCGGCTAAAGCCGTTATTAATCCAGATTTTAAAATAACTAAAGACCGTGGTATATGGATTGAAAGAAAAAATACATACATGATAGCCACATTCCACCCTTCAGCGGTTTTAAGGGATATGACAAAGAAAAAACCGGCGTGGGAGGATATGAAAGAAATACGCAGAAAGCTTTTGGAATTGCGAAAGGAGCAGCAGATTGAAGGATAAATTTTACTCAGGCTTTGTTTCACTTATAGGCCGGCCTAATGTAGGCAAGTCAACACTTATGAATTACTTAATAGGTGAAAAAATAGCCATTATTTCGCCAAAGCCGCAGACAACACGAAATAAAATACACGCCATACTTACAAAAGATGATTTTCAGGTAATATTTATTGATACACCGGGAATACACAAGGCTAAATATAAATTAGATGATTATATGGTTAAGGCGGCAGAAACAACATTCGGCGAGGTAGACGCTGTGCTTATGCTTACAGAGCCATTAGGCCGTATGCTGCCGGAGGACGAGAACATAATAGAGCGCCTTAAAAAGGTTAAAACACCAGTTGTACTTGTTATAAATAAAACAGACTGTTTTGATGAGGAAAAAGTGCTTAAAACTACTGAAATTTTCAGCAAAGCATATGATTTTGCCGATATTGTTCAGGTTTCAGCCGTAAGCGGCAAAAATACCGACGAGCTTATGAAGGTAATTAAAAAATACCTTCCAGAAGGCCCTAAATATTTCCCAGATGACATGGTAACAGACCAGCCGGAAAGACAGATAGTTTCTGAGCTTATAAGAGAAAAAGCGTTAAAGCTTTTAAGAGATGAAATACCACACGGAACAGCTGTGGAAGTAAGCTCCATGAAAAAACGCCCAGACAGAAATCTTGTTGATATTCAGGCTGTTATATACTGCGAAAGAGAATCACACAAGGGCATTATAATAGGCAAAGGCGGCGCTATGCTTAAAAAAATAGGTACTCTTTCAAGACAGGACATAACAGGCCTTTTAGGCAGTGAAGTTAATTTACAGCTTTGGGTTAAGGTAAAGAAAGACTGGCGTGACAGTGATTTTCTGCTTAAAAACTTTGACTACGATGCTAAAAATATATAAGAGGTAATATTAATGGCTGAGGAAACATTCGACGGTGTTGTGCTTAGGGAAACGACTTTAGGCGAAACGGGCAAGCGCCTTGTAGTTTTGGCCAAAGACTTAGGCAAAATAACAGTATCTGCTAAAGGTGCCAAAAGTGCAAAAAGCCGTCTTTCGGCGCCAAGCCAGCTGTTTTCGTATAGCTCTTTTACAGCATATAAAAACAGAAATTTTTATAATGCGGCTCAGGCTGAGATTATAGAGTCTTTTTATGCCTTAAGAAGTGATATGGAAAAGTTCGCTTATGGCTCTTTTATATGTGAGCTTACAGAAAAATCTGTACCAGATGAAATGGAAAATAACAGCGTACTGCATCTTTTGCTTATAACATTTGCTGTTATGGCATCAACTTCTTTCAGCCCACGTTTGGCTTCGGTTATATTTCAAATTAAGCTTTTGGGAATACTTGGCCTTATATCTGGCGGCAATAACTGCGCTATATGCTCCAAAAACATTGAAAATGAGGAGAGTTTTTTCAGTGTAAAAGGCGGCGGAATAATATGCAAAGACTGTATTAAAAATTCAGGCGGCGGATACCCTATTACAAATGGGGCAAGAAAGGCCATTAGTCATGTTTTAAATAATGAAGGAAAGGGAATATTCCGTTTTAGCCTTTCGGACAGTGTACTGCGTGAAGTGGAAACATTTATTGAAATTTATGTACGTACACATTTATGCAGTGAAATAAAGTCTTTGGAATTTTTAAAAACATTTAAAATATAAAAATCGTTCTTTGGTATGTTTCAAAGAACGATTTTTGTTTGTCTGAATTTATTATACTTCTGTTTTTTCAGGGTTTATTTCATTATTTATTTTTTCCAAAGCTTCGTCTTTATTTAATGTCTTAAGGAAACGTCCACGGCTGTTTTCTCTGTCAAAATCACATACGCTTTTATATGCACAGTAACTGCAAGGCATTGTTTGGCCTTTAACGTAAGGCTCAGGGGCAATATTGCCTTTTAAAATTTCGTTGCCTATGCTTGTGGCTTTATGGCGGCAGTAGTCCATTATAGACAAAAAGTCTTTTTCGCTGGCGATGTATGAGCTTTGAGATATACTGCCATCGGCTTTATAGGAAACTGGTATTATATCCGATTTTTTTTCAAAAGAGTTATCCATGGCACGAATAACGTTTTCGTCCATAAGCACAAGACCAGACATTTTAAGCTGTTTTTCTATAAGCTCTTTAATATCATCAAAAGAAAGTTCCTCGGTAGTTTTTGCTACTGGGTCTTGAATTTTAAAATAAAATACGCCGCCGGGAAGAGGTGTTTTATCCCTAAATATACCGCTTTTTATTATTGCGTCTATGTATATCATAAGCTGAAGCTGTAGGCCGTAATATATGTCTTGAAGGCTAAATGATTTTGAACCGGACTTATAGTCTATAATTTTAACATATAGTTTGCCGTCGCTTTCCATTATATCCACACGGTCTATTTTGCCTGTAAGAAACATTCTTCTGCCGTTGCCTAAGTCTATTACTATTGGTGCAAGACCGCCGCTGCCGAAATTAACCTCAAAAGCAAAAGGTGCAAAAGAGCCTTTTTTAACGTGGTTAATTAAAGTATTAACTGCTCTTGAGGATACACGGCTAAAGCGTGACATTAAATACTTCATTGTATAAGACGATACCAAAATACCATTATTAAATGATGAAAGACCTGTTTTAACTGAGTCGGCTATTATTTTATAAATATCATCTTGTGTAACATTATCCCATGTGATTCCGTCTTTTTGCAGTGTTTTGGAAAAGTTTTCTATAACACTGTGGAAAAGTATGCCAAGGTCTGGAGTATTTAGTTTATAAACAGGGCGCTCTGTCGCCTTAATTGTGTACGACATAAAATACATATACGGGCAGGATGAAAATCTTTCAAGCCGGGAAATGCTGGAAAAAAGAGTGTTGGAGAAAAATTTCTCAGACGTTTCTTTTGAAAGATATTCACGAGGGCCGGAGTTTGATATGGCCTTGTTTATAATGTTTGTTTTAGGCTGCCAAAGTGGTATTTGGTTTAAGGCGTTATAAATTTCTTTATATTCTTTGCTTCCGCTTTGAAGTTCTTTGCCCATTGAATGCATTATGCTGTATGGGCTGTTAAGTGATAAAGTACGGGAAGAAATATCTCCGGCAGATGAAACTTCAATATCCGGCAGAGCCTTTTTAATACGCTCTATAACACTTGATAGAGCAATGCTTTTTCCTGATGAATCTGTTTTTATATAACTTACATAAAGCTCATCTTTAGGCCGTGTAAGGGCAAAGTATGCGCTGTACTGCTGTAAAAATGCGGCTTCTTTTGAGTCGGAAGCAATATTTAAGCCCTTTGAGAGCATAAAGCTTCTTTCGTTATCCGAAAAAACGCTTTGTTTAGCTGTGTTTTTAGGAAAAACTCCTTCGTTGGCATTTATTATAAATAAAGCCTTAATTTCGGGAAGTCTTGTTCTTTCGGTATCGCCTATTATAACGCTGTCTGTTTCTGGTGGTATAATGCCTACTTTTTTAACCTCGGCAGCACTTAGAAACATTTCTTTATACTGAGCTAAAGAGCATTTTTCATCACCTGCTATGGAACACATGGAATCCAGTATGGCGCTTAAGGCGTTAAAGCTTTGATGTGTTTCGTATGACTTGGTAAAATCGCCGCTTTTTTCAAACTCGTCGGAATAGTTTTGCAGTTTTTCTATGGCACCTGTCATCTCGAGGAAGTTATAAAGAGCTGTGCTTATAGATTTAACTGTGCTTTCGCCTTTTTCAAAGCTGGATAAAAAAATGTCTATTAAATCCAGAACTCTTTGACGCAATAAATTTATATTGTCATTAAAATCGCTTTGTGTGCTGTGTATATCGCTGTACTGCCATTGGCTTTGCCATTTATAGCCTTTAATGCCATGGCAGAGCACATAGTTTTCTAGTGTTTCAATTTCGTCGCCGGTAAATGGCAGAAGGCCGGTTTTAAGCATTGAAAATACGCTTTCATAGCTCATAGACATTAAAACACAGTCAAAAAGTGCGCTTATTAAGCGTATTAAAGGGAATATGGTTATATCGCGCTTAATATCCGCAAAAAACGGTATATTGTTTTGATAAAATACGTTTTTAAGCATACTTACTGAGTTTTCCATGTCACCTGTAATTACAGCTATATCACTAAAGCGCAGTTTTTTGTCTTTAATAAGGGATAGTATGCGGCAGGCAACATTTTCGGCTTCATCAAACCTATCCTGAGCCTCATAAATATATATGCCCTTTGAGTTTTTAAACTGTGACGGTGTATATGTAAGCAGGCTTTTTTCAAGGTGTACTAAAGCTGGGTTTGTAAAACGGTAAATTTTATCAATATATGTAACTTCTGCCTTAATATTATGCTTTTGAGCAGTTTTA
This sequence comes from uncultured Clostridia bacterium, assembly GCA_944377425.1. Lineage (GTDB taxonomy): Bacteria > Bacillota > Clostridia > Lachnospirales > Anaerotignaceae > Neoanaerotignum_A. The sequence goes on along the minus strand of CALWEX010000079.1, from coordinate 6,475 downwards.
AGTATTTTATTAAATGCTTCTTTAGGCTCATAAAACACTGAAATGGGACTTAAGTTATCGTTATTTAAAGCGGCTTTTCCCAAAGTAAGTGTAACTGTAACATTTTGGCAAAGCATAAGAAGCTTTTCCATAATTTTTAATTCCTGAGGTGTAAAGCTTGAAAAGCCGTCTATCCAAACCAAAGCGTCTTTTACAAAACCGCTGGAGTCTATTTTTTCATAAAGCATATCAAGGGCTGTATCAGAAGATATATAGCCGCTTTTTATATAGTCGGAAAATTTTGAATATATAATATGTAAGTCTTTAAGTTTGCTTTCAAGAGCTTCTTCATCAGAGGATATTATCATTTCTTCAATATCTTTTTGTGTTACGCCAAATTTAAAAAACTCGGTTATAATATCACAGAGCTGCTCAATAAAGCCCGGCTTTGAACAGCAGTTTTTAAAATATAGGAAGTCGTTTTTATTTTCGGCTACTATTTTTTTAATAACAAGAGCTTTGCCTATATCGTCAAGAGGGGTTTGGCAAAGGCCGCCGGAGAGGGAAAATATATTGTAGCACAAGCGGTTAAAGCTTAAAACCTGAGCTTTCATAACGGCGCCGTTTTTTGAGTAGGATATTAAATCTCTTTCTCCCTGAAGTGTGTACTGCTCAGGCACAATATAAAAAATTGGTGTTTGAGAGCAGTTGTTTTCAGCATCAATTATGCTTTTAAGGCATAAGGCAGTTTTGCCGCTGCCGGCTCTGCCGGTTATAAATTTTAAACCCATAAGAGCACCTCCATTACTGATATTAATAATATAAAAAATAATTGTTTATTGCAATATAACAGGCATAAAACCGTTAATTGGAAATAAATATAGCTATATAAAGTGTTTTGGAGGACATATATGAGCGCTAACAGATTTATGGTACTTAAGTTTAAGGATATAGTCAAAACCGCCGTGTTTGCCGTGCTGGGAGTACTTATTATTTTTATAGCCGTATATTTTGTTTTTTCATCGCAGGAAAGCAAAAAACAGGTTTACAACCCCGGTACATATACTTCGGACATAGTTCTTGATAACGGCAAAATGACGGTTGAGGTTAAAGTGTCCAAGACTAAAATAAAATCGGTTCAGCTTACAAACTGTTCCGAGGATATACCTGTTTTTTATCCGCTTTTTGAAAGTGCAGCAAAAGATGTAGAGAAACATTTGAAAAAAGAGCAGCAAATGAGTTATGTGCCTGAGGGTGACACTGAAATGACGAGCCAGCTTATACTTCAGGCTGTTGAAAGAAGCCTGCAGCAGGCAAGAATATAAATTATGCCGAAAAACGGTGCCCGGTACTTTTCATTGACATAAAAGATAAAAACAGTTAAAATTAAAAAACGGGCACCTTTAGCTCAGGGGATAGAGCGTTCGGCTCCGGACCGAAAGGCCGCAGGTTCGATTCCTGTAAGGTGCGGTTATAAAAAGCTGTGGATTATTTTAACCCACAGCTTTTTGTATTTTTTGGATATTTATTTAGTTTTTAAGTGAGTCAACTAATGAATCTGCAAGTACTTCAAGCTCGGCAGCTTTATTGCAAAGCATTGAAGAAGCAAGTGTAAGACGGTCTTCAATAACAGTGCAGTTTTTAAGGTCGCCTTCAATGGCTTTTTGCATAAGTCCGCCTACATTGCATGCCCAAGAGCCGTTTTCTATAATGGCAAATGTACGTTTTTGTAAGTTAAGGGCTTTCATATCTGCTATAAAGTCATGCATTACAGGGTATATGCCCATATTATATGTTACAGAAGCTAAAACTATATGTGAAAGACGGAAAGCCTCGGACATAAGTTCTGATACATGTGTTGTTGAAACATCATATAAAGCTACATTTGTAATACCTTTTTTAACAAGCTCTGTAGCTAATGCCTCAGCTGCCGCTTCGGTATTGCCATACATTGAAGCGTATGCTATCATAATGCCTTTTTCTTCTGGCTCATAAAGGCTCCATTTATTATACTTATCTATAAGGTAATCAAAATTTGAACGCCAAACTGGACCATGAAGAGGGCAGATATATTTAATTTTATCCATTATACCAGCAGCTTTTTTAAGAAGAGCCTGTACCTGAGGACCGTATTTTCCTACTATATTAGCGTAGTATCTGCGGGCTTCGCCAAGAAGTTCTTTGTCAAAATCCATTTCGTCATTAAAAAGCTTGCCGTTAAGTGCGCCGAATGTGCCGAAAGCGTCGGCTGAGTAAAGTACGCCTGCTGTTGTGTCAAATGTAACCATAACCTCAGGCCAATGAACCATAGGCGCTGTAAAAAATGTTACACTATGTTTACCGAAAGACATTGTATCGCCTTCTTTAACATGTATGCACTCATGGCCTTCTGTGCAGAAGCCAAACTGATTAGCTAAAATAAAAGCTTTTTGTGTGCTTATTATTTTTACTTCTGGATAGCGAATAAGTATTTCCTGAAGTGATGCGCCATGGTCAGGTTCCATATGGTTAATAACTACATAATCAAGTTTTTTGCCATTAAGAACATGCTCGATATTGTCTAAAAGCTGGCGGCATGATGACCAGTCGATTGTATCGAAAAGAACTGTGCTGTCATCTAAAAGAAGGTATGAATTATATGATACTCCTTTTGGTATTGGATGGATGTTCTCAAAAAGTGAAAGACGTCTGTCATTGGCGCCTACCCAATAAATATCTTCCGTTATGTTTCTTACACAATACATTGAAATTCTCCTCTCCATATATAATGCAATATTTATATTTAATTCATTTGGCTTAACTATATCAACTTAAACTTTCTGTGTCAATGCATAAATAATTTTACTACAAAAAAATACAAATTTTTAATTATATATATAATTTATATTGCGCAAAAAAAGAATATACAGTATAACAATTAATAAAAACAGTGCAAAAGGGAGAAAAATATGCAAAAATTACCATTAATTTTAAAAATGATGACAGATTACAATGCGCCAGACTTAAAAAGAATAAATCATGCTTTAAAAGTCTATGGAATGACTGAGTATATAGCATTTGGTGAAAATTTAAGCGATTATGAATCACTTGTTGTAAAAGCGGCTGCTTTGCTACATGATATAGGCATACATGAGGCTGAAAAGCGTTTTAATAGCTCAAATGGCATTTATCAGGAACAGCTTGGGCCTCAAGTTGCTGAGCCTATTTTGGAAAAAGCCGGTTTTAACAAAGAAGAAATTGAAAAAATTACCTATATAATAGCTCATCACCATACATACAATATTAAGGATAATAAACTGCTTAGAATTATTATAGAGGCGGATTTAATTGTTAATATAGATGAAGGCGAATTTGGGCCAAATGCGGATTTTAACCGTATTAAAAATAAAAATTTTGTAACTGAAACAGGCAAAAGATTATTTGACAAACTTATACTTAACAAATAACATTAATTTCAGTTTATATAAAAACATCAAACAAGACATACTAAAATCAAAACAGTCAAGGGGGATTTTCAGTATGTCTTTGTTTATTGTGAAAAAAAGCGGACCTTTAAGCGGTGAGGTTACATTAAGTGGAGCTAAAAATGCCGTTTTACCTATACTTTGTGCATGTCTTTTAACAGATGAGCAATGTGTAATAAAAGGTGTACCGCCGCTAAGTGATGTATTTATACTTTTGGATATTATTAAAAAAACAGGTGCAAAGGCTGAATATAACCAAATAACTCAGGAGGTTACAATAAAAGCGGAATATACAGCCGGTGATATGTCGGAAGAAAACGAAGCTGTTAAAATGCGGGCGTCATTTCTTGTTATGGGTCCGCTTCTTTCACGAAATGGTTTTGTTAAACTGCCGCTTCCTGGCGGATGTCCTATAGGCAGTAGGCCTGTTGATTTGCATTTAAAAGGGTTTGAAAAATTAGGAGCTAAAATTAAACAGGAATTTGGTGCGGCTGAGGCAAAAGCGTCTAAACTTAAAGGCGGGCATATTTATCTGGATTTTCCCAGTGTTGGGGCTACGGAAAATATTATAATGGCGGCGGCTCTTTCGGAAGGTGTTACGGTAATTGAAAACGCGGCTCTTGAACCGGAGATTATGGACTTAATTAATTTTATGAACAAAATGGGCGCTGGCGTTTTTTGCTTGGGTAACGGAACAATAAAAGTAACAGGCGTTAAAAAACTTCATGGTGCGGAGCATACAGTAATACCAGACAGAATAGAGGCAGGCACTTTTATGGCAGCGGCAGCTATTACAAACGGTGATATAACAATTAAAAATGCGGTTTATGGCCATATAAAGCCGGCAGCAGCCAAGCTAGAGGAATGCGGCATGTGTGTTGAAAACAGTCCGGATGGATTAAGAGTGTATTCTGTAGGCAAAAGAAAGGCTTTTAACATAAAGACTATGCCTTTTCCCGGCTTTCCAACAGACATGCAGGCAATATTTATGAGTATTATGACAATAGCTAAAGGAACAAGCATGGTTACAGAAACGGTATTTGAAAACAGGTTTTTACAGGCTTCTGAAATGAAGCGCATGGGTGCTGACATAAAAACAGACGGACGGGTAGCCGTGGTAGAAGGTGTTAAAAAACTTACAGGCTCTAAAGTTAAGGCGCCGGATTTACGGGCAGGTGCAGCATTAATAATAACGGCTTTAGCCGCTGAAGGCAGTACTGAAATAGGTGATATTTACCACATAGAGCGTGGGTACAGCAACATTGAACAGAAGCTTAAAGCGCTTGGTGCTGATATACAAAAGGTTGAGGAAGAAAACAAAAAAGAGGAATAAATAAGTTTTAAAAAGTTAGAAAAATAAAAAAGCACTCCGGAATATTCCGGAGTGACAATCGGTACATATCTTATTTACCAGAGAATTTAGCTGCTCTTTTTTCAATGAAAGCGCCAACACCTTCGTTTTTATCTTCTGTTGAGAAAAGAAGACCATTAAGGTTTCTTTCAAGTTCAAGGCCGTCAGCCATATCAAGGTCTTTACCTTTGTTAATAGCTACCTTGCAAGCGCCAATAGCTAAAGGAGCTTTTGAAAGTATAACTTTCATCATTTCTTTAGCAGCTGGAAGAAGTTCTTCAGGCTCTACTACTTTATTAACAAGGCCGATTCTGTAAGCTTCCTGAGCATCTACGTTTCTTGCTGTGAATATAAGTTCTTTAGCAATGCCGTAGCCTACAAGTCTTGGAAGACGCTGTGTACCGCCAAAGCATGGCATAAGGCCAAGGTTAACTTCTGGCTGGCCAAATATAGCTTTTGTAGAAGCTATTCTTATATCACATGCCATAGCTATTTCGTTTCCGCCACCAAGAGCGTAACCGTTAACAGCTGCGATAACAGGTTTTTCAAGGTCGTCAATAGCCTGGAATGCATCCTGAGCGAGTTTAGAAGCTGTTCTTCCACCCATACCATCAAGAGCAAGGAAACCATTTATGTCAGCGCCGGCAACAAAGAATTTTTCACCAGGAGCTGTAACAATAGCGCCTTTTACTGTGTCGTCTTCTGCCATGCATTTAAAAACGCTTTCGATTTCAAGAAGCATTTCTGTGTTTAAAGCATTTGCTTTTGGTCTGTTCATTGTAACAACAGCTATGCCGTCTTCTACTTCGATAATAAGATTCTTAATAGAGTCTTTGAGTTCAAGTAATTTCATTTGATTTGTCCTCCTTTATATATGTACCGTATTGCAACAATACAGTTTAATTATAAAACTCTGTTAATAAAAAATCAATAATACACAGCCTTATTTTTGAATAAATTGGTTTAAGGGGGTGTTTTTAATTGAATTTAAACAATAAAAAAGCGTTTTTTGTTTTTATGCTGTCAATGGCTGTTTGTTGTGCCGGTGTGCTAAACTCTATGGCAATTAAAAAAAGCACTGCTGTTTATATGCCGCTTAATAACCGCATTGTTGTTATTGACGCTGGTCACGGAGGCTGGGAGCCGTGTTCTAAAATACGCAAAAAAGGCCGTTTTTCTATTAGAAAAACGACCTTTTTTTATGTACGGGGATAAAGTTTAATGATAATCTATTAAAAATCAGCCTTCAGCTGCGATTTCACGAACAGCTTCAACTTCGCCTTCGTTTCTAGCTTCAGCGTCAAGTTCTTCAAGCATTTTTTTCCTCTTAGCTTCGCTCATCTTAAACATACCGATACCTGTAATTGCAAGAACTATTGCAGCTAAAGGGTTTAACCAGCAGTTTAAAGCATACTTGCAGTATCCGCCTACACCATAAGTAGCTACGCCGAAAAGACCTATATAGTAAGCACCTGATGCACTCCAAGGTACAAGCGGTGTACACATTGTTCCAACGTCTTCGAGTGTACGTGAAAGAACTTTAGGATCAAGACCCTGTTCAAAATATTCTCTCTTGTAAATTTCTGAAACGATGATGTGTGCAGGATATGAAGAACCAGCACAAGCCATAATTACAAAGTCTGTAAAGAGTGTTGATACAATAAGACGTACTCTTTTGCCT
>CALWEX010000078.1 GCA_944377425.1 uncultured Clostridia bacterium | reverse complement strand
CAGCTTTAAATTAAACTATCGCACATGCCGAAACCTTTCCCAGCTTGGTGTATCCAGTTTTATAACTCAAATGGCTATAGTTATAATTATAAGCGTTTCAAACAACATGATAGTCCTTACAGGCGGCATGTCAGAATTCGGTACGGATATACCTCTTTCAGTTATAGGTATTGTTATGAAAGTGTTTGGAATAGTTATAGCATTTTCAGTTGGAATAGCCGTAGGCGGCCAGCCTATAGCCGGCTTTAACTACGGTGCCGGAAATTACAAAAGAGTATTTTCTGTTTACAGCCACATTATTATAGCCAACATATGCGTTGGAATAATTGCAATGCTTATATTTGAGCTTTGTCCTCAGGTTATAATTCGTCTTTTCGGCAGTGAAAGTGACCTTTATAACCAATATGCCGTATTATGCTTTAGAGTATTCCTTGGCGGCATACTTCTTTGCTGTATTCAAAAAGCCAGCAGCATATTCCTTCAGGCAATAGGAAAACCAATAAAATCCACTGTACTTTCTCTTTCAAGAGATGTTGTTTTTCTCTGCCCTCTTGTGGTTGTGCTTTCACTTAAATTCGGTGTAACAGGTATGCTTTTTGCGGCACCTATAGCCGATATTTTAGCTTTTATATTTACAATAATACTTATATATCACGAGATAAAATCAATTAAAAAGCTGGAAAACAAATAAATTATTTACAGCACAAAAAAGCCGTGTCATAAGACACGGCTTAAATTGTTTTATTTGTTATTTATTACTCTTCGTCGTCTACTTCGTAGCCTTCAACAACTGTGTTGTATGAATACTCTTTTGTAGGGAAAGCACCGCTGTTTACATCATCAGCGAACTGGTTAAGACCATCAACAATGTATGTTCTTAAATCACAGTACTTCTTAGCAAATTTAGGAATCCAGTCGTTTACACCCATGATATCAGGCCATACAAGGTCCTGAGAATCGCAGTATTTACCAGCGCCGATACCCATTGTAGGAATCTTGAGCTCTTCTGTAATTCTCTTAGCAACACCAACAGGGATACCTTCAAGGTTGATAAGGAAAGCGCCTGCTTTTTCTACAGCTTTAGCTGTTTCTACAAGGAAGTCAGCAGCTTCTCTGCTCTTGCCCTGTACTTTGAAACCACCCATCATAGCTGATGTCTGTGGTGTAAGACCAATGTGACCCATTACAGGGATACCAGCTTTAACAACTGCCTCAATGTAAGGAACAGTATTCATGCCGCCTTCCATTTTAACACAGTCGCATCCGCCTTCAGCAAAAATTCTTGTAGCGTTTTCGATAGCTTTGTCAATATTGCCGTTGTAAGCGCCAAAAGGCATATCACCTACTACAAATGTGTCAGGAGCGCCTTTAACAACGTTTTTAATATGGTAAACCATATCATCAACTGTAACACCAACTGTACCCTTCATACCAAGCATGTTCATGCCAAGTGAGTCACCAACAAGTATCATGTCTACTTTACTTAAGTTAACAAGTGTAGCTGACATAAAGTCGTAGCAAGCTACCATAGATACTTTTTTGTCAGAATTTTTTGTTGCCATAATTTCTGGTACTGTGATTTTCTTTTTCATGTTTTATATTTCCCCCTTGAATTATAAATCATTACTGGCTGTACAAATGCACACAGCTTTAAATAAATTATACATTATTAATCACAAAAAATAAATATCACTATTGTTCAATTTTTCTGTTAAATAAAAAACAAATTTCGTCATTTTAATAATATACTTTCTGCTTTTGCGTGTTTTGCATTGTCGAATGATAAAAAACTCCCGCTTTAAGCGGGAGTAAAAATTTAGTTATTATAATTTTTCAACAGAAAGAGTTACTGTTTGGCCGTTTACATTCCATTCTTTAACATATCCGCTTACATTATCCTTTGTGAACTCATTTGCAAGAACGTCTTTCTTAATAGAATCTTCGTTTCTTGTTATAAGCTCAGCAATCTTGTCATTACCCTTGCAGCCTATGCGTATTCTGTCCATAACCTCAAAGCCAGCTTCTTTACGCATTGTCTGTACCTTGCTTACTACCTCTCTTACAAAGCCTTCCTCTATAAGTTCAGGTGTAAGGTTAGTATCAAGCACTACAGCAAGCTTAGCGTCAGCCTCTGTTACAAAGCCGCTCTTTTCAGTTACTTCAATAAGAACATCGCTTTCAGCAAGTTCAACGTCTGTACCATCAATATTAAATGTTATTGTTTCGCCGTTTCTTAACTTAGGTACTATTTCGCTTCCGTCGGCATTAGCAAGATATTCCTTAATCTTAGGAAGGAGTTTGCCGTATTTAGGTCCTAATGTTCTAAGCTGTGGCTTCATGTTGTAGCCTGTAAGACCGTCTGTGCTTGTTGTAAACTTAACTTCCTTAACATTAAGCTCCTCAGCTATAATGTCAACATACATCTTAGGAAGCTCCTCAGCGCATTTAACATACATAACGCCTATTGGCTGACGATTCTTGATGTTAGCTGAGTTTCTAGCGGCACGGCCATTAACTACTATATCAAGAACTGTGTCCATGTTTTCCTCAAGCTCTTTATCAATCATGCTTTCGTCGCATTCAGGATAAAGTGTAAGGTGAATACTCTCAAGAGCTGATTTATCAAAGTTAACTACAAGGTTCTGATAAATTTCCTCTGTCATATAAGGAACAAATGGTGCTGCAACCTTGCTTAATGTAACAAGAACTGTGTAAAGAGTCATGTAAGCATTAACTTTATCCTGCTCCATGCCCTTAGCCCAGAATCTTTCACGGCTTCTTCTTACATACCAGTTACTTAACTCATCAACAAAGTTGTTAAGAGCTCTTGCTGGCTCTGTAATTCTAAAGTTATCAAGGTTTTCTCTTGTTTCCTTAACAAGTGTGTTAAGTTTTGAAAGTATCCATTTATCTATAGCCGGAAGTTTGTCATACTCCAGTTTGTGCTCCATTGGGTTAAACTGGTCAATCTCGGCATAAAGTACATAAAATGCGTATGTGTTCCAAAGTGTACCAAGGAACTTTCTCTGTGTTTCGTTTACCTGTTCCTCGTCGAAACGGCATGGAAGCCAAGGCGCACTGTTTACAAAGAAGAACCAACGTATAGCGTCTGAGCCCTGTTTATCAAGTATATCCCATGGGCTTACAACGTTTCCTTTGTGCTTACTCATCTTTAAGCCGTTTTTATCCTGTACGTGACCCATAACTATACAGTTCTTAAAGTCTGACTGACCGAAAAGAACAGTTGATATAGCAAGCTGTGAATAGAACCAACCTCTTGTCTGGTCGATAGCCTCTGTAATGTAGTCAGCTGGGAAGCGTGACTCAAAAAGCTCTTTGTTCTCAAAAGGATAATGGAACTGAGCAAATGGCATAGCACCTGAATCGAACCAGCAGTCAATAACTTCTGGCACTCTTGTCATTGGCTTGCCGCATTTAGGACACTTAATGTGTACTCTGTCGATATAAGGCTTATGAAGCTCTATTTCATCTGGGCAGTCGTCTGACATGCTCTTTAATTCTTCAATGCTTCCTATAACATGTCTGTGGCCGCACTCACACTCCCAAACAGGAAGTGGTGTACCCCAGTATCTTTCTCTTGAAAGACCCCAGTCGATAACGTTTTCAATAAAGTTACCCATACGGCCTTCCTTAATATTGTCTGGAAGCCAGTTGATAGACCTGTTGTTTGCTACAAGCTGGTCTCTTACAGCTGTCATTTTAATAAACCATTCTTCTCTTGCGTAGTAAAGAAGTGGTGTATCACATCTCCAGCAGAAAGGATAGCTGTGTTCAAAAGGAAGAGCGGCAAAAAGCTTTCCATTTTCTTTAAGGTAATCAAGAACCATTTTGTCGCCGTCTTTTACAAATACGCCAGCCCATGGTTTAACCTCTGCTGTAAAGTTACCCTGTGTATCTACATACTGACGGAAAGGAAGTCCGTTGTCTTTTCCAACACGAGCGTCGTCTTCACCAAATGCTGTAGCAATATGAACAACACCTGTACCTTCTGTAAGTGTAACATAGTTGTCTGCTACAACTTTAAATCCGTTTTCGTCATCTTCAATAAAGTCGAATAAAGGATAGTATCTTAAACCTGTATATTCAGAACCTTTCTTCTTATCAATAACTTCAACTTCTGTATCTTCGCCAAGAACACTCTTAACAAGGGCTTCAGCTAAAATATAAGTTTCACCATTGGCTTTAACCTTTACATAGTCCTCAACAGGGTTCATACAAAGACCAACGTTTGAAGGAAGTGTCCAAGGTGTTGTTGTCCATGCAAGAACATAAGCATCTTCATCTCTTAATTTAAACTTAGCAATAGCTGATGTTTCTTTAACGTCTTTATATCCCTGTGCTACCTCGTGGCTTGAAAGAGCAGTTCCGCATCTTGGGCAGTAAGGTACAATTTTATGACCTTTGTAAAGAAGGCCTTTTTCCCAAATCTGTTTAAGAGCCCACCATTCAGACTCAATATAGTTGTTGTGGTAAGTGATGTATGGATTTTCCATATCAGCCCAGAAACCAAGTCTGTCGCTCATATCTGTCCATTCTGAAAGGTATTTCCAAACACTTTCTTTACACTGTTTAATAAATGGCTCAACACCATATTCCTCTATCTGTGGCTTACCGTCAAGGCCGAGCATTTTCTCTACCTCAAGCTCTACAGGAAGACCGTGTGTATCCCAGCCAGCTTTACGGAAAACGTCTTCGCCTTTCATTACATGATAACGGCAGATAATGTCTTTTACGCTTCTTGTAATAACATGGCCAATGTGTGGTCTGCCGTTAGCTGTAGGCGGTCCATCGTAGAATGTCCATTTTGGACAGCCTTCTCTTTGAGTAAATGTCTTTTTAAAAATGTCGTTGTCTTTCCAAAATTTCAAGACTGCTTTTTCTCTCTCAACAAAGTCGAGATTGGTTGAAACTTTGTTATACATCTTCCTACCTCCATATAAAATATATGTCCATTAAATAATTAACTTAATTAAACGCGGTTTAAAGCAATAAAAAAATCCGTCCTGCAAAATTAACAGGACGGATATAATATCCGCGGTACCACCTGATTTAACACCAAAGGTGTTCTCTTAATAAGCACAGCCAACACTATGCCTTTCCTCTAACGTGGAAATTGCCGTCGGAAATTACTTACCGCCAAAAACGGTTTTTACTTCCGCCACTCCGGGGTGATATTCAGTTTCTTCCTACTTGCTTTGGGCTTACACTCTCCCCAAATCGCTGTGCCTTTTGGAAGGACTTACTGTCCCCATCACCGTGTTTAACGGTAAGTATTATATATTATAAAAATTATTTTGTAAAGCACTTTTTTTAATGCTTTATATACATTATTTCCAATTATAACAAATGTATACACACAAATTTGTTGTAATCTATGTCAATTAGATGTATAATTTTTAGTTAATCAGCGTTTTAAAATTAAACAATTAATATTATTTTCATAATACAGCGCTTATTTATTAAAATAATAGCCAAAATATAGTATAAAAGGCTGAAAGGAAGTAAACAAAATGTATAGAACAGACCTGTCCCTGCTCACCGACTTTTACGAGCTTACAATGATGCAGGGCTACCACAAAACATCCCAAGAAGGCAAAACGGCTGTATTCGACCTTTTTTTCAGAACTAACCCTTCAAAAAGCGGCTATGCCATAACAGCGGGACTGCAGCAGGCTATTGAGTATATCGAAAATCTGCATTTTACCAACGATGATATTGATTACCTTAAAAGCCTTAATACTTTTAGTTCAGACTTTTTGGATTATCTTAAAAATTTCAAATTTACAGGTGAAATTTACGCCATACCGGAAGGCACAGTTGTTTTCCCTATGGAACCATTATTAAGAATTAAAGCTCCTATTATGCAGGCTCAGCTGGTGGAAACAGCACTTTTAAACATAATTAACCACCAAAGCCTTATAGCCACAAAGGCCTCAAGAGTTGCATGGGCAGCTCAGGGCGACCCTATACTTGAGTTTGGTTTAAGGCGTGCCCAAGGACCTGACGCCGGCACATTAGGCGCCAGAGCAGCTGTAATAGGCGGCTGTGCTGGTACAAGCAATGTACTTGCCGGAAAACTTTTTGACATACCTGTAAAAGGAACCCATGCCCACAGCTGGGTAATGAGCTTTCCTTCCGAGATAGAAGCCTTTAGAGCTTATGCCGAAAAGTTTCCTAACGACTGCACACTTCTTATTGATACTTACAACACACTTACACAAGGTGTGCCTGACGCTATAAAGTGCTTTACTGAAATGCGAGAAAAAGGCATTGAGCTTAAGCATTACGGTATACGCCTTGACAGCGGAGATTTAGCATATCTTTCCAAAAAAGCACGTAAAATGCTGGATGATGCAGGATTTAAAGATGCAGTAATAAGTGCTTCCAGCGACCTTGACGAAAACCTTATAGCAAGCCTTAAATCACAAGGCGCCAAAATAGGTACATGGGGCGTTGGTACAAGACTTATAACATCTGATGACTGTCCTTCATTCGGCGGAGTGTACAAGCTTGCTGCTGAAACAGACTCAAATGGAGATTTTGTGCCTAAAATTAAGCTTTCAAATAACCCTTCAAAAGTAACACTTCCAGGCATTAAAAAAGCTATTAGGGTTTACGATAAAGAAACAGGAAAAATAAAAGCTGACCTTATAGCCCTTGAAAGCGAAAGCTACAGCGAAGATATGACTCTTACACTTTTTGACCATAACGCTACATGGAAAACTATGACATTAAAACCTGGTGAATACACATTAAGAGAGCTTCTTGTGCCAGTGTTTATAGACGGAAAGCGTGTTTATACATCACCTTCTACTATGGAAATAAAAGTGTATGCTCAAAAAGAACTTGATACACTTTGGGAAGAACACAGAAGACTTCAAAACCCACACGAAGTTCCTGTTGACCTTTCGGAAACACTCTATCTTTTAAGAGAAAAAATGATAAGAGAATTAAAATAATTAAAATAAGAGAAGAAAAATCCACACATATGAAATGCACCCCATTTGTTAGACAGTATGATATACTAAATAACAAATGGGGTGATTTTTTATGCCAAAAGGAATAGCAAACAAAAAATATACACCTGAGTTTAAGAAACTTGTTGTTGAAACTA
>CALWEX010000077.1 GCA_944377425.1 uncultured Clostridia bacterium | reverse complement strand
TATACAATCAAAGATAACTTATGCTTTTTATCTCCAAAGGCATTTGCCCATTTTTCTGAAAAAAGTAGGTTTTCCTTCAAAACATCAGAAAAATTAACTGCTCTGTAAAATCCAATATTAAGCCAATATCTTAAAAATGGTCTGTGCTTAATATCGCACATTGAATAATTTTTATTCTGCTTATCTTCTTTAAGGGCATTTTCAGCAGATACTTCTTTTTTACGCTTTTTTATTTTAGTAAGAATTTCTTTTGCTCTAAAAACATCACTATTTTTAGAATAAAAATCATATAATTTATTCAAAAAAGCTAAATCATGCGGCATAGCAATCCAATAATACAATGTGTTATATATAAAATGCCTGTCTTTAAGAAGTTTTTGAGTTTCTATTTGATTAAAAAAATCTTCTATCAAATTTATATCTAATTCATCTTTTGCCAGTTTTCTTTGGTAAATATAATATATATCATAAACTTTTTTATAGTCTTCGACTGATGTTTTTTCTGCACTTTTGTTTTTCTCAGCAATTATTTCCCTTATTTCACCGTAATATATTTTGCTTCTGCCATTTACTGCACTTTCAAGAGAGTATATTTTCCATATGTACTGATACATATCATCAGGCAAGTCATATTTTTTAATAAAGCTAGTTATAAGCCTAATGCCTAAATAATATCTATCTACGTCACTGTATCCATTTTTTTCGTAACGCTCTCTTAAATATGACATTGTATATCTATTAAGAATATATTCTGCATTGATTTTTGTTGTGTCGCCCCACTGATTTTCCTCAGCATAAGATACTAAAACCCTGTATTCGCAAAAACTAATAAACATGGATAAATCATTTTGAGTCAGTTTTCCAATATTTCCGCCTAATTCCAGTATCTTTTCTATATTTGAAAAGCCATCAAAAAAAGCATTTCTGCTATACTGAACTACATCAAAAGCATAAGCATTAGAAACAAAACAACCATAAACAGCATTTAGACACTTTGCAAATGTTTTGTTTACAGGAAATTCTTCCATATTATTGTATACAGCTTCAATCATAAGCCATGTAAATTTTTCTTCTCTCCACACTTCCAAAAAGTCACAAGATGTAAAATATGTATACCATTTATTGGCATCTTTGATGTTTTTACTTTTATATAAATCCAAAAACTGTGTTAAAGCCGCAGTACAGTCAACATCGTTTTTATCACTTAATTTTGATAAATCCCAATAATTGTCTTGTTCCAAGTTTTCTGAATTTTCTTCTTCAAATCCTTGCTCTTCTGAACTTTCTTGTTCAATGCTTTCTGGTTCTTTTGTATTAATATAATCAGGCTTAATAAAAAATGGTTCTTTTCTACTTGAAGCATAGTCCATAGCGGCTTCATAGGCACGTCTTAAATTTAAAAATTCTTCAGGATATTGTTCAGGATGATATTTTTTAGCTAAAGACGCATAAGCCTGTTTTATGGTTTGTACATCTGTTGTAGGCTCTATTTGCAGTATTTTCCAAAAATCGGTCAACGCTTATTCCTCCTCATCCCAAAAATCATAGTCATCATTAATTAACAAGTCTTCAAAATTAATTTCCTGACTTATGTTGTGTTCAAATTCTTTAACAATTTCTTTTGTTCTTTCATACGCTTTTTTGCACATAACAGGACTCCCTGAGAAATAAGCGTTTTCTAAATCTGAAATAACAAAGCTTATATGTTCCTTTTCAATAGGTGATGCAAACTGATAGAGATATACCAGTTTTTTGATAAGCTCATTTCCATCAAAATTAAACTGACTTTGAATAATATTAGTCAGCTTTTCTTTACTTTTTTCCAGTTCTTCACGGCTTAAATGGAGTTTTTCATTAACAATTTCTTTTTCTTTCACTTCGCCAGTACAGCTTTTAACAGACACACATAATATTCCATTTATATCATACATAAATGTAACTTTTGCCCATTGATTTCCGGCTTTGTCTGGATTAACACCAACAGTTACTTCTCCCAGTTCCAAATTATTTTCAACATAATACTGCTCGCCTTGGTATATTTTAAAATTCAATGCTGTCTGCCCATCATAAAGAGTATAAAATGTTTTTTCTTTCGCGCATGGCAGCATTGTACTGCGTGGTATAATTGTCTCCATATAAACAGTTTTATCTTCTGTACTGTGGCGAGCTCCCACACCCAATGAAAATGGGCATACATCAGTCATTACTATGTCCTGTATTTCCTCATCACGAAGTTTAATTCCTGCGTAAACACCTATACCAAGAGCTATGGCATTTCCCGGGTTTGGAGAAACATGCACTTGCCTATCAAATAAATCTGAAAGATAATTCTGCAAAGCAATTATTTGTGCTGAACCTCCAACAAGCACTAGATCATTAATTATCGGTCTGCGAGAGCAGTTTTTAACTGCTTGATTAATTATTTTCCTAATCCTTTCAAATAAACCGCCGCATATTTCGGCCATAAGCTTATTTGTAAGTATTAAGCGATATTCCTTGTTTTGGGTAAGCAAAACCATTGTTGCAGTATCATTTGAAGATAACGAAATTTTAGCTTTCTCAGCCTGTTTATAAAGTATGGCTTTTTCTTCGTTATTTAGGCTGTCAAATGAAATTTCATTCTGACTGCAAAAAAACATTGCAATTGCGTTATCAACATCATTTCCGCCTAAATGATTATCTCCTGCTATGCCAATAATTTCCACAATATTTTCAAAACATTCTACAATACTTACATCTAAAGTTCCGCCGCCAAAATCAATAACTATTATACAGCCATCTTTCTTTTCATAATTAAGCTGGTGATAAAGAGCCGCTGCTGAAGGTTCATTTATGAGCCTTTCAACATTTACACCTGCCATTTGTGCAGCAAGTTTTGTGGCACATCTTTGGGAATCATTAAAGTATGCCGGAACACTAATTATTGCTTCTGTTACAGGCTCATCAAGAAATTTTTCAGCGTCAGAAACAAGCTGCTTTATAACAAGTGCAGAAAGTTCTTCTGGCAGAAAATTCTGACCTCCAAGGCTGTACACTTTATTTGTACCCATAAATGTTTTAAATGCTGCCGCTGTGTTTTCTGGCGATAAAATTAAATTGTTCTTTGCAGTTTCTCCAACAACTAAACCTCTTTCAGTTGAGCTTACAACGCTAGGTGTCTGATATTTTCCAAATTGGTTAGGAATTAAAATAATTTTCCCTTTTTTATATACACAGGCAAGGCTGTTTGTAGTACCTAAATCAATTACTATAAGGGCCATTTTTATCCTCCTTTTGTTACTATAATAGGCACTCTTTTAATGCAATTAATAAAAACAAAATATTAAAATGTGATGAAAAAGTTAAATTTTGTTCTTGTAATCATACTTCTCCTTTTTTTCGTTTTTTGTTTATGTTCCAAAGCGCAATCCAAACTATTATGTATACAACCACATAAATAGCTGATAAGCCAATTATAAGTACATATCTTTGCCTTAACCCTGAAGTATAGCTATCAGCAGTCTGGTCAGCCTCTATTGTAATATATATATCGTCCTTAGGAATAGACAAAACCCTTCTTTCCACCGCCCCTTGGCTATATATATCTTCAGCCAGAACACGCGCTAAACCGCCCTCTGTCTGCCATCTATAGCCTGTTCCATCTGTAGTCTGGTAGTAGACCATATAAACAGTTTTTGTTGGATTGTTGCGCTGATACCTGCCAGTTGCGTTATTTTTTACTTGAATAGGTAGAATATCATAAGGGGTAAATGTATGTATTCCAACATCTTCGTACTCATTAGCTGGACGAATTGAATAAAAATTTTTTACATTCATAAAAATACTAAAAACTGCCAATATAAGTAATAAAGTACTGCCTGAAAGCAAAAGAGACTTTGATTTTTTTGCAAGTGTCCTTGTTTTATTCCCTTTGGAAGAGATACTGCTGTCTATTCCATCGGGACAGGCCTCGCTTTTATTAAAACCTTTTATACAAAGAAAACCTAAACCAACTACAAGCCATATTGATTTTTATTAAATATCACATTGTAAGAACTATGCAAAGCACAAAAGCATGCGCTGTCATCAAAGAATTTGCTATAATTTTACCAACACAGCTGTAATTAGAAACATCTATAGCACAACTGCTTTGCCATTAGGATAATCACCAAGCCATGAACAAGGAAAATATCCAGTTTTATAGATTTTAAGCAATTCATTAAAAAATCCCTGTTTATTTAATATCCTTTCTATACAAGCCCATGACATATCTCTTTTAACCATGTCCATCATTTCATTATCCAGCCCAGTTTCATACTCTAGATGCCATTTATCAATAAACTCACCCCATCTTTGCCAGATAATATTTCCTATTTCAGAAGAAACTAATGAGAATATTTCATCAATTCGTGAATTGCCAATTTGCTCAATAGCAATATTTTCTAATAAATAAATCTGCTTATCCCATGTTTTTAACATTTGTTTATTCCAAGTGTCATACGCTTCAAAAACAGAAAATACGACGTGATATTCTTCATTAAGCTCTTTATTATGTTCAAACCAGTTTATATGTTTAATTTCTTGTAAAAAATCATTTATATCCATAATAACCCCTGCTTATCTTAGTGTTTTTATTATGTATGGTCAGTCTACAGAATTTTATATTAACTCCATTGTTTGTCTTACTTACAGCTTATACCATTTTTTGGAGTCTGAACATATACATTCGTACACATCCAAAAAACTCTCTTTGCTGAAGCAATTTCTTAGCATCGCTTTGTGTAACAAATCAATATAATAAAAAATTGCTGCTAACTGGTCTTTTTGTGGATCAAACGTAGAGCCTGTATCTTTAACATATTTTAAATATCCTTGCTTGCAGAGATAAGCTTCATTTAATTGCTCCATACCTTCTTTAAAATCACCAGATAAACACTTATATACACCCTGGGCGTACAATTTAATGCCATTCCAAACATCGTTATCAGGCACATCATAATCCGAAGCTGACATAAGCTCGTTTAAATTAGATATTTCATCAAACTGTGGAAGTATTGAATCCAAAATTATAGATTCCAATTCAGCCCATTGAGATATAGCTTCAGGTGTGACAATTGGCTTTGAATGTATAAGAATTGGTACATTGATTCCATTGGCGCACAAATGGCTTTCGTTGGCAGATAGTTTAAACCTATAGTATGGCAGAGCTTGCAAAGGAAAATATATTGGAGATATTCCACCATAAAGTCTTACTTTGAACTGCTTTATTTCAAATTGCAGGAATTGAACAATATTTGTCCTTTCTCTAACAAAACAGTTTGTCCTGCCTTTCTTAAAACCATTACAATTAAAAATAGGCACTAAGCTTGTTTTAATTTGTGTTTGTGCCCATTTTTTAAACTCCATATTTTCCATATATGTTATACCCCTTGAATTAAATATAATCAGTTGCTGATTTTTTTAAAATAAATCTCATTTTATAAAATAATCAACTTTTTTATCTAATAAATATAAAAAATTATATAAAGAATCCGCTATTTTATGAGTATTTGAAAGATAATATATTGCTCCATCTTCAGCACTTATGTAAAGCAAACTGTCTTCTTCACCAAAAAGGAAAATATTGTGCCTGTTGGAAAAGATACCTCACCAATTTTCAATACATCAACTGCTATTTTTCCAATTTTATTTTCTGTAAAATAAGCCACTAGAGCGGTTTTGCATTTCAGTTTGTTTTTTACTGCTTCATATTTTTCATTCCATTCTTTTGTCTGCATTTTCATTTCTCTTTTTTATATAAAACAAATCCTTCATTAAAGCGATTTCAACATACTTATATTTAATATTAAATCACATCTTAACCCCTATTACACAAATACTTATGTTAAATTAATCAATCATTATTCTTTGCACCTTAAACAATAAAAAGGCCTTGCAAATGTCTGTCAAATAGACAGCATAACGCAAGGCATAACAAATACAGGAGAAAAATCATAAGCTTTATATAACATGATTTCTTTCCATAACAAAGATTTATTTAAGTGATTTTTTTCTTTTCTATAAAAATGATGTTTCTGCTTCATATTAAAATACCTCATATGAAATAGTATAAAATTCTTATTGTTTTTACTAATAGTTCATCATTCTTTTATAAATTTTGCACAAATGCTACTTAATGCGATTATAAAATAAATACCTTTAAAAAGCAAGTAAATCAAATTATACAAACATAGGTATAACTATTAATCTCTATACAAATTCTATTAAATAGTGTGTTTAACATGTAGTTTTATTAAATACAAAAAGCACCTGATATGCAGGTGCTTTAAAGTTTTAAATTTTATATAATTAGACAACTCATTCAAAATTTTAGTTAATTTTTAAAGAGTACATTAAACCTTTTTATATGCTAAAATTGAATCGTCTTTTGTTTTCAATATAAGTGAACCGTTTAAGTAGAAAGCAGCAAGAACTCCATTCTGATTTAAAATATGTATACCTACACTGCCACTTGCATATGTAGCAAATTCCCATGTATAGCTATTATCTCCAATTGATGCTGTATGGTCAGCATATAAATGAATATCTAATTTATTAAAACTTTCTTTGTATTTGTTATGTATATATGTTGGTATAGTTGTTTCTTCTCCAGTTATTCCATCTTTTGTGTAATAAATGTTCCAAGTTCCAGGGAATTCACCTGTATAAACAGATGGGTATTGTGGTGTGCTTCTCATTTCTAAACCATTCTTTACCCATATTTTCACACTTTTAATATCCTGAACCCATTCATACGATACATTGTCAAGATAGGCAAGGTCCTTTGCTTTAATAAGTATTTCTTCTCCGCCAGAGCCATAAGCTTCAACATAATTTCCATTTATACAAACTTTTACATCTGTCTCGTTAAAATTCCAACATACTTTTCCTACATTTAATGCAGCTGGTGTATATGTACTGATAGGCTCAATAGTTTTTTCTCCACTAAGTTCTATAGTTGTAGTTTTAGAAGCCTCATCCCAAGACGTTTTAAATCCATATTTTTTTAACGATTGGATGTTGACATACATATCCCCATTATAATTTGTTGAAGGAATAGCATAGTGATTAATATACACAACTATATCTGAATAAACACTCGAACCGATATAGTCTCCTGGCTTAGCAAAAACATTCACTGACATAAGCATTATTGCCGCAATAACAGCGCAATTCCCCTAATTATTTTACTGTTTTTAATCATCATTTGCCTCAATCTCCTTTAAAAATTTCACAATAACTTACAAAAAAATAATATCACTATTAAAATATTACTTCAATATAAATTATTGATATACTTTCTTGTGTAAATCTATATTTAATTTTTTAAACTGCTTTGTTATAAATCACCTCAAAATATAATTGTAATTTTAAAAAGACTATATTCTTTTTAGTTTACGTTATTCTGTTCTAATTTTATGTGGTGATTGAAAAATTTAAAACAATCAAAATTTAATTAAGTAATGAGCACCTTAACTTACTTCATGTACACAAATACAAAAATAGATTAATTAAATAAATAAAAATGCACCCAAAAACAGAAAAAAGTATATAAAACTTATAAATACACCAACAACTATGTATACAGGCAAACAAGCACGCATTTTCTCTGTTAGTAAATTATATTTTTTGTTATAAATAAAAATCAGAATTCCTGTTAAAACAAAACAAACAACAGGCGGAAAAAATACTGTAAATAATAAATTTAAAATGGATTCATAAAATTCTTCAGATATGGTGTTTTCAAATACAAAAACAAATATAAATATAATTGATTCCAATAAAAGAAGCGCAAAACAAATGGAAACCCATCTATTGATATTTTTCATACTACCAACCCCCTTCTAATTTAAAGACTCCTATAATCTTTTTATATTTTTTATTTAAGTATGGCAAGTATTTTAACCCAATAGAATTTCTGACAATAAAAAAGCCCTCTATAAATTCATTATAGAAGACTTTTTTAATCAATACAATTTGGTTTTATATATTATATTTCTACCCAAATATATACATCAAAAGCTGTTTGAACTTCCCAAAATGCAGGTGTCTGTGTATCATTTGCAGGTATTATATTTCCATTTATGTCTGCTTTAGTACCAAGCATAGATGCATTTGGTGTTGGTAATTTTTCTCTTGCGTAGTTTTGTATTTTAATCCATTCAGAAGTCCAAAATGCATATCCATTCTTTACTGTGTAAACATCTCTGAAACCAAAGTTATCATATGAATCAACAGCAGATGTTCCGTCTTTTATTTTTACTTTGTTGCCGTTAAAATCTATTGCATCAATGCCGTAGTAAATATTTCCGTTTTGACCATTACCAAAGCCTAAAACACCTGTATTTGCATCTCTAGTTATTACTTTTCCTGTATTAATATCTGTAGCTCCTTCGTAAGGATATACAGTACCGCTGCTTCCAACATTGCTTCCATCTGGAAGAGGTGTATACTGAGCTGTTTCTTTTATTGTAGGAATACTTGTTTCTGCTCTGTCAACAGCCCCAATTAAACGGCATACAACCAATGAAGCTTCTGCCCTTGTAAGCTCACTTCTAGGGTTGTAATTACCATTTTCATCGCCACTCATTATTCCTAAAGCATAACAAGACTCAATATCTTCTCTGGCATACTGCTCGGCATCGCTTATATCTTTTATTACTTTACTGCTGTCCCATGAATCATTGTATGGAATAGTTTCATTTCTCAGATTACGAGCTGCGTTTACTAAAATAATAGAAGCATCTCCTCTGTCTATTGGGTATGGAGCAGTTGTATCCTCACCTATGAATGTACCTGCAATGCAAAGGTTTACATCACGAGCTTTTTCCATAACTGAAGCATTCCAATCACCATTTATTTCTGGTTTATTTCCTGTAACTCCAAGAATAATAGAAACAAACTCTGCCTTTGTGATTGAAGCATCAGGGCGAAAAGTTCCATCAGGATAACCGCTTATGCCGCCAGCGTCTACTAAGGTTGATATATATTTTTCACCCCAATGACCTTTTGTATCACTGAACTGCGCTGCAAAAGCTGTAGGCACACAGTTGAAAAACATAGCACCTATTACCAACCCCATACATAATAATTTTTTCATTTTAAAGCACCATTCCTTCTTAAAAATTGTTATAATTTTTTTAATCCCCCATACTTTTCCATAAAATTATATACATAATTTAGTTAATTTTCAAGATATATTGTCAATATTCAAACTTTTATCTATACTACACATTATTAAATTTTACAATAATAAATAATAAAAGAAATTTTCATTGCTGGTAAATATATAACTTTCGTTCATAAAAATAACTTTTACTTATTTCTTAAGATTATTTGTCAGCTGTTTATGATATAATAGTAAAATTATTAAACAATAACATTTTTTATCTCCATAAGAATGTTGATATCTTATTACTTAATCACAATTATACTTTTAAAGTTATTTTAAAAATTAGCAGAAATTAAATTCGATTATTATAAAAATCACCCCACTTATTATTCAGCATATCATACTATCTAACAAATGGGGTGATGTTTATATTTTACAAATTTTATTTTATTAAATATTTATTTTTATTAATCATTATACTTATTGTTGGAATTTATAATTATACTATTATTCTCCCATCCAACATAAAAATTAAAGAGCTTACCTATATCGCGAAGTTTAAAAAAGTTATTTCCAGCAATATTATAACCTGCCATTCTCACACTGTTTTCACTTACAAATATTGGAGAATATGTTTTACTACATGTTTTTATATTGCCATCTCCAGTAGCTAATTCACCGCCAACAGCTGTATATGATTTATTAGGTACAATCTCAACAACACCATTAGATGATGCTTTTGAATTCATACTTAATATACTAATATCAGGATTCCATCTAACATCAAACTGCTTACTAGTTCCGTTCATTGCATATGCAACATCACGAAGTTTAAAATAGTTGCTTCCATTTATATTATAAGATTCAAAATTAACTTCTTTACCATCTATATAAACTTTTGAACTATTAGGCACCGCTGTTGCTGTTTCTGGCAAATCATCTATTGCTTTTATATTTTCATATGTGTTCATGCTATATATATCTATGTAATTATCATCTTCATCATTTACATTGTTATCAATGCTTGTATCATTTGAAACAATATCATTGTCTGTGTTTGTTGATATTGGCGGAGTTTGTTCAGAAGGTCTTTCTGTTTCCGAAAAACTATAATAATAAGATTCATCTCCAACATCAACACGAATAACTGTATACCCAACATCAGTAAAGTTTAACTGCCAAATAAGCCCTTCACTCCATGTTCCATTACTGTTTTTTGTACTTGGAAAAGCAGTAATTCCTCTGTCACCAATATCGTAGCTATAAGCTGGACAAGAGTACCCCTTATCAGTTGTCATAATATTATACTTACTTTCCAAATCATAAAGACTGTTTGATATAGCAACCATAAACTGCGTATTGTCGCTGTCAGAATAAATATAAGCTCCTTTTTCAACATCCACACGATAATATATTTTGCCTTCTGCAGATTTTGATTTGTCACTTGATTCATACCAATCATATACATCTGAAGAAACAACATCAGAAATTGTAACCGCACCTATTTTTTGAGTATTTTTCATGTTAGCTAAAATTTCATCTTTTTCGCTGCTATTAGCTAATACAGCAGTACTCATTGAGCATAAAACAAATGCTGATGCAAATGTGCTTACTGCAATTTTTTTTAACCCCATAATACAATCCTCCTAATATTTATATATGTATATATTTATATCATTAGAATTATATAATATATAGCCTAACAAATACAATAAAATATAGCATGAATAAATACTAATAATATAATTAATAAATAATGGTTCTTTTGTATTATATTGAGTAAATATCACGCAAGCAACATTATAAAGTATAAACAAAATTCTCTTAGCTTATTTGTGCATAATTTATCGTTAAAATATAATTAGTCAATATAAAGAATACTATAACATGATTTTTATTAATTTTTATCATGTGAAAATCATATTATAAATACTTTTATCATAAAATAGCAAAAATGGGTTCTGTAATATGATTAACACAGAACCCACCACATTATATATTATTCTTAAATATATCATCATCCAAATGCTACTTTATAAAAAGACCTAGGCCAAAATTATTTTAAAACACAAAACAACATATCTCTTTCATCTACGCCATAGACTTCAAAAAAATCATACATTGTCCAGTTATAATAAAATCTCTCTGCCGGATAAACACCATAGCCATCTTGATTATGGTCAGTTGAATCATAAGAATCTGCAACAATAATTACATCATCTGAGTATGTTTCTGTACCCATTGTATCATACCCAATAATTACTTGCCAATGTCCACCCCAATCATTCCAAGCTACCATAATTGGCTGGTCATTTTTTAAATATGTTTGAATCTGCTCTAAAGTCATAAACTCATAAATCTGGTCGCCTGGATAATCGTAAGTGCTTTCTGTTTCTCTACCAGTAACAGTTTCCAAAATATTTACAACATCTTTTAATGTAGTTCCTTCTGGTTCCAAACCATTAGAGCGCATTTGTGCAAGGGATTCTTCTGTATAATCGCCCAACAATCCATAATGTTCCAAAACCATAACCATAGCGCTTAAACCGCAAGACCATTCACTTGTCTGCTGTTGTGTTTTAAAATGTGGAATTATGGTTAATGTATCTGTGTTCTCCATGTTATAATAATCTAAGCTAGTAAAGTATGGACTATTTTGATGATCCCCTTCTCGTTCCGTATTATCTGCACCATCTTCAGTGTCCAAATCATTTTGATAGGCAATCTTCATTTCATCTGTAAAATTAGATGTTGTATTTGCTGAGACTTCAGCATTAGCAGGCTTTGTTTGTTGGGTACATGCTGTAAGCATTATTATTAATAACCCAAAACATACAATTAGTTTTTTCATAACAAAATTCCTTTCTTACAAAATAATGGTACTTGTTTTTACTAACATACGGCAATTTTCATTGCTTATTATTCAATTTTGAATTATTGGCTTATATAGTAACTTAAAGTTACTTATTAATACCCTATACCATGTTGTTTCACAAGCACAGTGTAAATATTGATAAGCGATTTGGGTAGAATGATATCTTACTTTTTGCTAATCAGATTTGACACTATCTATACTTACGACCATATCATAAGCAAAAAGTCTTTTGTAAACAAGTAAACTTTGCCTTATATTAAATTAGTGTTTCAATCCATTTTAGAAAAAAGCATGTTCCAAATTTTATCAATTTAACATTCAAATGTCAACATGTACCAATTATATAATGTTTATTATCTTATTGTTTGTTTTTGGTTGTTTTAATTCATTCTTCATGGATAACTCATTGATAAGAGAATAATCAAAAAATACCACAAGAATTTTAAAAAACACAAGCAATGCTTCTAGTTTATGCAACATGTAAACTTCAGGCTGTCAGTGGGTTTTATTTTTAGTTTTTAATTACAATTTTTTAAAAACTAAACCTTATTACCAACTTGTACCATGAATTTAATGTATAAGTTTTTGCAGTAATGCATCCACAATATACTTTTAATTAGGAAGCATTTTTCTATGGTATTGAATACCATTTTATTATCTTCTAGATATTTTGCTATACGCAAACTACTATAACCAATCATTCGCAAATAAAAATCTTTTTTATAATTTCTGCTTCTTCTGAAGCTATTTTAAGATTACCATAATCATCTTTGGTATATCCCATAAAATGATTATGATTTATAATTGGAATAGATTTTGGTAATATCAAATCTGTTTTTCCATCATTACAATCTTGAAATAGTTTTAAAAATCCATCACATTTATACTTTTGCTTTATTCACCATATGCCACTGGCTAATAACATGGCAGTGGATGACATCCAGAAACACTACAGCTCAGATGGATTCCAGAAGGCTTTGCTGCCACTACCTGGCAACTGTCAAAATCGTCAAAATCCAGCTGGCTGTACTGTTAGAGACGGAAATATTGTAAATGTACTGGATATGTGCTTTAATTTTTCTGTTTTAACTTGGTTCAGATAACTGTCAACTCAATGGAGTTGTTCAAAAAAGAGTTCTAGCTTTCAAAATGTAACATTCCAGTGCGGTTTTTAGGTCATAAATACAGGAAGATACAGAATGATACTAAACCTCTTTTTTAATCCTGAACTCACTTCCTCATTACAAATCATCTCTCAAAAAATAATTTCCATTGAGAGAATATCAGTTGAAAATTAAACTCCTCTCAAATAAATATTGCAAAACTCATTTGCAGGAATAGGCTTGCTATAATGATAGCCCTGACCATAGTTACAGCCCATAGATTGAATAAGAGCCTCATCCGACTTTGTCTCCACACCTTCTGTTACAGTCTCTACTCCCATTCTTTTGGCTAATTCGAAAATCAGAAGCATTACATCATTTTGAGTCGATCTCTGCTCAGCTTTCAAGTCCATCAAAAACATACGATCCAGTTTGATTTGATCAATATGCAGCTTGCCAAGGGTGTTCAATGATGAATATTCTGAGCCGAAATCATCCATTGATACCCTAAATCCAGCCTGATGCAGGCGTTCAATAGATTCATTGAACTCTGAAATGTTCTCAAAGGCTAAACCCTCTAAAATTTCCAATATAATATATTTAGGGTCAATTTGATAGCGAGATGTGATTTCCAGGAGTTTATCCAGATAATCATCACTAACAAACAAAGATTTTGTCTGGTTAATGGAGATTGCAATTGGAGGCAGACCCTCTTCAATCCAATGTTTCAGTATTTCGCAAGACTTTTCCACCATATAAAGGTCTAGATGCCTACAAAAACCATTCTCCTCGAACAAATGGATAAATTGATCTGGGAAAAGAAGACCTCGGTCCTTCGTTTGCCAACGCACCAGAGCCTCCGCACTTTCAATCTTTCCAGTGTGCAGATTCATTTGAGGCTGAAGATATACCTGATACTCTCCTTCCTCCAGCGCACGATGCATATTTGCTTCGATGTACTGGCGCAGTTGTTCCTGCTTACGAATAGTGTTGTCAAATATACAAACATTTTCTGTGTTTAATTGCTTGGCGTGTGTTAATGCAACAATCAGAAAATTGATTGATATTTGTGCACTGGTCAAATCTGGAGCCGAGCCTGAAGAAATAGCACCGCAGTACATCATCAAGCGATAACCATCCAGCAGGTCTTCTGCCATCACTTTTAGAGATAATTCTAACTCTTTGACTCGTTTATTGATGTCTTTTGCCGTAAGCTGTTTTGGTATAGCCAGATAGAAGCAATCTGCGCCAGGACGGCAAAGCAACTCACCTTCATTTAGCTCAGCATTTAAAACATCTTTAATATTGCACAGAAGCTGATCTCCACGGCAAGTGCCATAAATATCATTGATATACTTGAAATTATGTACATTAAAGGCAAGTATTGTCCATGGCTCACGATTTTTTATTTTTTGCTCTAACATTTTGCAAAAGTAATTCAAATTATAGGCTCCGGTCAACTCATCATAACTAGATAGTTGCAGCAATTTGTTTTCATTGACCAACGCATTATAGGCCATTTTCTTGTGAGAGATATAAAATACCAACAAGACAATCAGAAGCACTACAATAAATATTGCCAACACGATGGAACCTCTGTTGGCTATAAGCCATTGCTGTGGCGTGTATTCCAGTTCATCCAAAAGATATTTGGACAAACGTGCCTGCCGCTCCGGAATGCTTATGGAACTGGCAAACTGATTCAGCATTGAAATCATAGTATCCCCTTGCGGTAATGTATCTGTTACGGCAACTGCATATGAAAACTCTATTGAGTCTGATAAGTCGGACACCACGTTATCATACATATTCTTTTTTCTCATATAATAATTTAGAGAATATTCGTCTAACCATGCGCAGGAGTTTTGCATACTTTCCAAATCATTAAGCGTGTTTTCTGAGTTCATATTAATTCCGGTGATATCGTTTTCGCTACAGTTGCTGTTTTTAGAATAGGTACGAATTGCATAGCTGTGGAAATATGGAGATGAGAGACGGATGCCTGGCTTATAGGAAAGCGCCGAATCGGTTGCAATGCAGGCAATCAAATCCACTTTCCCCTCTTCTACCAGCTTTGTGGCTGCTTCCAAATCATCCTCTATTATAGTCTCGTAATGCATACCAGTGCTTTTGGCAAAATCTTCAAAATATTCTACGGAATATCCTGTAAGATTCCCATCTTTCATATACTGAAACGGGGCGTTACCTGTAAAAAATAAAACTCGAACAGTACCTAGGGACTGAATATATTCCAGTTCCTCCCTGGAAGCACGAAACAAATCCTCCTCTAAAAAGTAGTGCTGATACAATTCAGTCTGCAAATTAGAATATGAAAGAGATGTAATCTTCAGAGCGGAATTAAGTTCAGTAAGTAAATCTGTTCGCATAGGAGATAGTGCAAAATAATAAGGTGTAGGAGAAAAGCGCCCGATGCTTCTCAATCCATCCGGTAATGAAATATCCACCTGAAGGACAGCATCTGCTTCACCATTACGAACAGCATTTACTGTTTCAATATAGGTATCATAATTTTTAAGCTCATAAGTAAAACCATTTACCTCTGCATAATGTTCCAGAAGCTCCATTCTTGATTCCATACCTGGATATGTGGCAAATGTGATACCGTCCCAATTTGAATAGTTTTCCGATATGTAAGCGGAATCATCCCGGACTGCAATGACCGTATATGTAGAACCGTAGCTATAATCAGGATATAAAAACATATTTTCCAAAGCAGTATTGCGGTTCATGGTACCCATCATATCAATTTGACCAGCCTGCAGTTGTTCTAACAAGGTAGAAATTTGCGTATTCAAATCTCCTTTGGCCTGTACATACTCAATCTCCCAGTCGGTAAATAAGGTCAGCTTGTTAAGATAGTCTACCATGTATCCGGCATAATTTCCATCTTCATCAATGTATGAGATATCACCCTGAATTGGAAAGCCAACCCGCACAACACGATCAGATGCTGCACGTGCCTGAAATGGGAGAAAACTGAGCAGCAACATGATGCAAGCTGCCAACAAAAGTGTTTTTTGTTTCAAATACTTCAAATTGTATCATCCCTCGTTCTGCAATAATTTAGTAAATAAAATACGGTTTGCTCCCTGCCCAATCATACTTGAAAGCACAGTGAACATTCTTCCCAATAAAACATATAAAACTGGCGTTTGTCTTTATGCTGTAGGAAGTATTTTTCTGCAACCTGATAGATTGATTTTTTATCTTGCTTGATACCTTAGAATTATGCCGTAATACTGCGGTATCGTGAGTAACAATTTTTCCCCTTATGCTTTGCATCGTAAAGCGCAAGGTCTGCACAGTGATATAGTTCAGCAAAAGATGTTCCATCTTCCGGATAATGTGCAATTCCTACAGAAACCGTAACCTCAAACCGAAGAGCTGCCTGATGATACTCCTTTTTCAGACCTCTGATAATTCTAGAAACCAAGGGGTCAATGTCCTCAGTCTTTACACTGCGCATAAAAATCATAAACTCATCGCCGCCAAGTCTGCTGATGTTATCAGTACTGCGGCAAAAATGCTTTAACTTCTCTGCCGATTCTATTAGTAAGTTATCGCCTTCAATGTGACCGCATATATCATTGACCTGCTTGAAATTATCCATATCCAGCAGTAGCACAAGTCCAGGCTCTTCTGGATTCTGAAAAATGTGTTTACTGATTTTTTCCTCAATGGCAGCTCGGTTAAAAATCTTTGTAAGGCTGTCTATTTCTGATATATGCTTCAGGGTACTAACTGCGTTTTTATTGTTTTCAAGCTCAGAAATATCCCGAACAGCAATTATCATATCTTCTTTGCTTACATTAGGGTCTAAACTGAGCAGAATATTATACCAGCCGTTTTTTTTCAAAACATCACTTTTGAAATCCCAGGAATATTTTGTAACACAATTTCCTGTATGGTCAAATACCCTTCGTTCCATAATGCACTTACGGATATGAGCACAGTCTTTTGGTGGTATAAACTGCGTCACAAGTTCAATATAATGTGCAATATCAATCTCATGCTCATTCCAAAATAACGGCATATTGGCACGAACCGGCATAATAACACCTTTATCAAACTGAATTACATGGACAGCCTCAAATGTATCTGCCAATATTTGTAGTAAGTAATCCGACTTTAAGTAGGTACGGCGGCTGATTTGCTCACTGAATATGATGTTTGTAACTTCCTGAAAGGTTCCTACCAGTCGGATAGATTTTTTATAACGCATATCCCTCATGCCGACACTGCGCAAATATAATGTGTTTCCGGTTGGGCTTTTCCACGGATAAGTAATATCTCCTTGTTCGCCATGAATTATGGAATTTACATGACGCTGCATTTCAGCAATATGCGAAGAAAATATGTTTTCTTGCCATATTTTATAATAGTTTTCCGGTGACTCCATGGTTGGAAGCTCCAATGCTCTCAGCGCTTTCTTATCACAATATAAGCGAGCTGGCTGCTCCTCATCAATTTCAATAATCCAATGCCCATAAATAATTTTCTTAACTTCCTTATCTGTTTGTCCCCAGTATTCCCAATCATATTCACGCTGTCCTAATTGCAAATTTTCATCTGAAATCATACACATTCCTCCTCAAAGTCCAAAGGGCAGTTTTTGGACTTATCTTCTGATTTCTAAAGATTCCCAATCCCCGTCACTGGACATTGTGTTGTAAAAATTTTTTCGTAAATTCATTAGCAGGAATCGGCCTGCTATAAAAATAACCCTGGCCGTAATCGCAGTGCATATCCCGCATTAACTGTGAATGAGACTCCGTTTCAATCCCCTCTGCCACTGTGGTAATATTCAGTCGTTTTGCCACTTCCACAACAACCTCCAGAATTTTGCGGCGATTACGCTCTGTATTCTGATCGGCCTGCATCAAAAATGAACGATCCAACTTCAACTCATCAATTTGAAGCTGGCTAAGCGTTGTTAGGGATGCATATCCGGTACCAAAATCATCCATTGAAATGGAGAAACCTTGGTCATGCAGTTTTTCAATGCAGACAGATACTTTTTCTAGATTTTCCAGTGCCAATCCCTCCAAAATCTCCAGTGTAATATATTTGTTTGGCACATCATACTTCTTAGTAATGGAGCATATGCGTTCAACATAGTCATCTTCATAAAGCAGCAGTTTCGTCTGATTCACCGATATAGGAATTGGAGATATTCCGGCATCTATCCATTTACGTATCTGCTTGCAGGCTTGTTCTACCATGTATAAATCAAGCTTGGTACAAAATCCATTTTGTTCAAATAAAGGAATAAAATAGTCAGGAGAAATATTATTTGTTCCTTCTATAATCCACCTCACTAGAGCTTCTGCACCAATGATTGTATTTTTGCGCAAATCCATCTTTGGCTGAAGGAACATCTGGAACTCTCCATGTTCCAGCGCCCATTCCATACGATTCTCGATATAATTATTTAAAGTTTCCCTATCATGGGCTTTTGTATCATAGAAAGTAACTGTAGCTTGCTGAGATTGCTTTGCATAACTCAAAGCCAGCATAACATGGCTCATCAGTTCCTCATTGCTGTTTTTATCCACACAATCATCAAGTGTGGCGCACCCTCCATAGAAAATGATTGGATATGTATGGTGAATGCTCTTGCTGCTTTTTTTAAGCTGTTCTAATATGGCGTTCAGCCGCTCATTTGCCATGTCCCTGTCTGAAGTATTCAGACATATTAAAAATGTATCAGCTGTATCTCGGCAGAAAAATTCTTCAGATTTTATACAACGATTTAGAGCTGCACAGATATCTTTGAGCAACCGGTCAGAGCGTACCGAACTGAACAACTCATTGATATATTTAAACTTTCGTATATTAATCGCAGCAACAGTATATTCAATATTTTTCTTGCGACGCTGGTCTAGGAGCTGAAAGAATTTATAACGATTATAGGCTCCGGTTAACCTGTCATGATACGCTACCTGAAGTAACTGCTTATTGTACCGCCTATTCATATAAAGTACGGCCATCACAAACAGAATCGATGTAGCTGCGAAGAGAACTGCAATTAAATGTGCATAGTTCACCACATCCGAAACAGAATCGCTTACACCTTTATCTGTATCTACAATCATAATTTTGTATTCGCTGATACCCATGGGCATTATAAAAGCATACAAAGGTAAATCTTCAAACGAGAATTCAAAAAACCGAGTTTCATTTGCAGATAAGGCTTGCATAAACTTGCTATACAATCCGTTCGTGAGGTATTTAGAACCATTTAAGTTGTAAAATCCTTGAGACTGATGTGTTCGTGTAGAAGCCAGTACCTTGCCATCGGAATCTATGACAGCAACAGCTCCAATATTGCTAACAGAGCTTACAGAAGTCAAAATGTCTTCATAGGAATCAGCGTTAATTGAGCATACCAAAACACCTTTGATATCACTGTTGTAATAGATTGGTGTAGCATAACTTACTACATTGTATCCCAAATATGAGTCATAGAATGCATTAGATGATACAGATTTCCCTTTAAGAGCCTGTTGGATGACTGTCTGCATTTCAATTGGTTCATTAATAGTTTGGAGTTCAACAACATCTCGCTGAGAAGATAACTGCATTCCTTCGCCATTGGGCGTAAAATAACATAGACGACCAAATTTTGCGGTTTTGCTGGCATCCCACAAATATAACAGTCTAGAGCCCGCTGCTTCGGTAGAACCACTTTCTGCAATGGTATCCTCCACCATATGCGCCATTACGCGGAGCATCAACAAGTCAGAGTTCATTTTAAACTGAAATGATTTTTTGTATTGTAACGCTCGTTCCTCCATCCGTCCTTGTACAGATACCAAATAGAGGTCTGAAACTGAACGGAATAGATATTGCCCAAGCCCTCCCAGCAGCAGACAGATTACAATAAACACTGCCAGAAGTTTTTTTAGACTTGCTTGAATTCGCTGCTCATCCATAAAATAACCTCCTTCTCAGCAAATAGTAGAAATTTTGCAGAACATTTTATCTTTCATAACTTAAGAGAGATATTATAGTGTAGTTCCACTACAAAACTTGATTAAATAACTACATAAATGCTGCTCTTTCGCTTTAACTCTATAAAGAATTAGGCGTCAACTTATTGCGGTCTATCTACCAAAGAATTTTCGATTTTCAGTCAAGATCCCAGTATATATACCATATTATGTTACATCGACGATATACAGCTAAAAATTAAGTATGATAAACAAAAAATAGCATTGAAAATAACGGCAAAAGTAAATTATGTTGGAAAAATATAAATTTGTTTATATTATTTCAATAAAATGCTGCAAAATCTATCATAAAAAT
Organism: uncultured Clostridia bacterium; assembly: GCA_944377425.1. Classification (GTDB taxonomy): domain Bacteria; phylum Bacillota; class Clostridia; order Lachnospirales; family Anaerotignaceae; genus Neoanaerotignum_A. The sequence continues at coordinate 515 of CALWEX010000077.1, read as the reverse complement.
CTTTTTTAGTATGTACATAACGAACAGTAAAGAGAGCACCTTCATACTCTTAGCAATTACTCGCTGAGATTGTTTCAGCGTATAAAAATTTTGCTGCATAAAATACAAGGATGTATAGATTAGCAATTAATTTTTATGCTTCCACAGGCGCGTAATAATTGGTTGAATCTTATATCGCTGATTATTAGCCTGCTTCTTCTTTTTATAAAATAATGGAAAGGTAACATAAATAAAAAAGTACAAAAAGAAACATATTCAAACGTCATAGCAAAAATCTGAAATTATTCATAAACATATTGATGAATATCTCGTTCAACGTCACCATAAGGAATATTTGCAGATAACCCGATAATTGAGGCATTAAAAGGCTATACAAAAGAAAAATTATTTTTAGATTTTAATTTAAGTATCGCCAAATATATAGCATAGCTTTTAAATGAACATTTATAAAAAACTTTAATCACAAGTGTGCTATATCTGCCCTTAATTACAAAAGCCCAGTTCAATTTAAAACA
>CALWEX010000076.1 GCA_944377425.1 uncultured Clostridia bacterium | reverse complement strand
ACGGGCTTACAGCCCTTGGCCGCACTAAAACGGCATTATGCATTTCGATGTTTAGAAAATGCTTTTACTGCTTTAATGTAGTTTTATTTGCATTTGTATTTACAGCAAAAGACGCGTTTTTTGCCCAACCTGTAGCGGACTTTACAGCATCGGTTATTGCAACAACGGTATTTTTGCTTGTGTTTAACAAACATCTTAAAAAAAGAGAAGAACGCTGTGCTGCTGAAGGAATAGGCATAGCTGCTGAATAAAAAACAAAAAACCCGCTCTAAGGCGGGTTTTTGTTTTAGTCTGTTATTTGCCTATATATTCAGGATGTTCTTTAAGGAACTTTTTGTTTTTAATATGTCCGGCTATAAGTGCAGGGAATACTATAATTACCATTCCTAAATATCCACAGTAGCCATAGCCATATTTAATAATATTTGTAAGGCCAACCATTGAAAGACCCATTGAAATTACTATACCTAAAAGAGAAAGTACACAGCGCCTTGCTGTAAGGCCTGACATAAGTTTTTCAAGAGCCTTGTTCTCCTCAAAACGCACAACTATGCCGTATATTGAAGTAACGCCTGTTGATACGAAGCAGAGGAAAAGCGCTATTGAATAGCAGTAAAGAAGAATTGGATTGCCAAGCTGTTTGCAGATATATATACATGGAAGTGCTGTAGCATCTGCGGCAACGTATCTTGCATACCAGCCAAGAAGCATTAAACATGAAAATGCTAAAGCTGCACCGTTAATTATAAATGAGTAAAGACAAGCTCTGGATACATTCTTTGATGATTTAAGCGATGAGCCGCAGCTTACCATAGCAGGTACTGCAACACACTGGAATCCGGCGTATGTAAGAACTTTTATAATAGGAGAAATCATTGAAATATTGCTTCCATCAGGATTTGTGCCAACCCATCTAATAGATATAATTTCTTTAATTTCATTCCATGCTCCGCTTATACCCATTACAAATATAGCAAATATACATATAAGTATAATTACTGACATAGCTGTAGAAGCTTTAGCTACCAGCTGAGCGCCGAAAATAGTAAGAATAAGAAGTATTACACCTACTACAACTACGCCTAAAGTATACGGCAGACCAATTTCAGTAAAAAGTGTAGCCGCACCATCAATAGCTGCTGAAACAGCACATATAACTATTACAAAAAAGTAAATCTCAAAGAGTATTTCAAGTTTAGGATATGGTTTATAAAGCTCTACAAATAAATCTTTGTAGTTTTTGCATCCTCTTGTGTTGTAGAGAATCATTAATTCCCTCATAACAAGAGCGAGTATTCCCATAGATATAACCGCCATTAAAGGCGCAAACCAACCATACTGAACATAGTATTGGGTAGCCTGATTACCTGTGGCAAATCCGCCGCCTGCATGGGATGCAAACCATACACATGATACCGAAAATGTAGCCATAAACCCTAATTTAGGAAAAGACTCTTTTGACATATAAATACCTCCTTAAATTTATGACAGCATTAAAAAGTGTAAAAGGCAGTTATAAGCCGCAGCGCCATTTAGCCGGCCTAATAGGGCAGCAGATTATAATTGTCAAATAGAACAAAAATAAACAGTATATATTGTGATTTTTATATATAATTATTCTGATACAAAACTATTTGAAGGTAAAATAAAGTGAACGTGTGTGTAATTTGAACTATAAAATTAAATGATTATTCTTGCGGATATAAAAATAGCACAAAAAATTAAAAAGGTCAATGATGAAGGCGGTTTTTAGTGTAATATTTTTTAGTGTGTTAAAAAAAGTACCAAATTATTAAAATATTAACAACAAGAGCTTAATTTTTAATAATTTAATAATGCTTTTTTATCAGTAAAACTGTATTGTAACTATATACTTTTGTTACACATGATGATTTGTTTTAAAATAAGAACATGAATTATTAAATTTGGATATGTTTTTATACATTGAAATAATAGTTATCTTAAGATAATTAATATAAATAAGAGTTTATAAAAATTAGTATTGGTTTAGTATTTAACAAGCTTATGTAAGTTTTTTTGCCAAAAAACATGTTTTAATTGTTAAATAAAATACAGGCAACTGAAAAAAGGTCATATCTAATTTATATTAAAATTAAGTCTAAATTATTTAACAATAATATTTTACATTTTTTGTGCATTGTGTATATGTTATCGCTTATTATATGTTTTGTGCTCAAATATTTATTAATTAGGTATCTTTGTAGACTGTAAAAGTTTTTAAATTAACAAAAACTTAACTAAAAGTTATTGCAAAAATATTCCGTTGGTGTTATATTTACTTAAGAGGATATAAGGTTTTTGGTCTGACCTTCATACTGTAAAAGTTGGGCAGACTGTCCTGTGTCCTGAATTTAATGTTAATTATCCGACATATAGTGTTGGAGGTTTATTCCGTGTTTGTATGCCGCGGAATTAAAAAAATAGAAAAGGAGAATGTTATTATGGGACAGTTAGACGGAGTAAAAGTTGTTGAACTTGCTACATTTATTGCCGCTCCTTCATGTGCAAGAATTCTCGCAAGCTACGGCGCAGACGTTATCAAAGTTGAGGCTCCAAGAGGCGATGACCTTCGTGCCGCTGGAAGACAGTATTATTATCCAGCTCCTGGCGAGGATGGAGAAGATACTGCCATGGACGTTCAGAACTTTAATAAAAAAGGCCTTGCTATCAACCTTAAAGACCCTAAAGGTATGGAAGCTTTCTTAAAACTTCTTGAGACAGCTGATGTATTTATTACAAACAACAGAGTTAAATCCCTTGTTAAAATGGGACTTGACTATGACACATTACATAAAAAATTCCCAAGACTTATCCACGCTTCAATCCTTGGTTACGGCGAGGAAGGTCCTCTTAAAGACAAACCAGGTTTTGACTACACAGCATACTTCGCAAGAGGCGGTGTAGCTACAACACTTATGGAAAAAGGCACATCACCTTGTATCCCAGCTTCAGGCTTTGGCGATAACTATGCTGGTATCGCTCTTTCATCAGGTATCTGTGCAGCTCTTTACAGACAGGCTAAAACAGGCCAGGGCGAAAGAGTTACAGTAGGTCTTTTCGATGCTGCTATTTATGGTCTTAACTGGCTTATCGGCGCTCATGAGTACAGCGACGGTTACCCAATGTCAAGAAAACATACAAACAGCGCTACATGTACAACATACATGACAAAAGACGGCAGATGGATTCAGCTTGCTGCTATCCAGTATGATAAGACAATCGACAGACTTGCAAAAGCTCTTGAGGTTGAGTTCATACTTGAAGACGAAAGATTCAATGCTCATAAGAACATGATTCAGCATATTGAAGAATTAGTTGCTATTCTTGAGCCAGCTTTCGCTAAAAAGACTCTTGCAGAGTGGAACGAAATTCTTACAGCTGCTGATATTCCTTTCGAAATCGTTCAGACAATGGAAGAAATCGCTGTTGACCCACAGGCTTGGGCTAATGACTATATCTTCAAGAAAGAGCAGAAAGATGGAAAGAATATCTACTTTGTAAGAACACCTATCGTATTTACAGAGCAGCCTGCTGTTAAAGAAGAAAGCGGCAGAGGCCGTTCACCAAAACTTGGTGAAGATTCATCAGAAATTCTTAAATCAATCGGATATGATGATGCAACTATTAACGAGTTTAAAGCAAACGGCGTTATCGTTGAAAACTGATTATAACTTAAAATTTAAGCCGGACGGATTTACCGTCCGGTTTTTTTGTGCTTAAAAACACTAAATGATTATTTGTTATCTGTAATATATATTTTGCTAAAATATGGAAATAAAAAAATAGAATCAGTTTGAGTATTTAAAAATAACTGCTTTAAACAGGCTTTTTTTAACAGTAAAATAAGCAAATTTTTGTTATATTCACGGCATAGACGAACTATATTATATTATCCCGGTTTGGACATGAAATAATTATTTCGGAGGCTGTAAAATGGATAATATTTTAGTGTATGTTTTGTTTGCTGTGGGATTAGTGCTTATAGTTAAGGGCGGTGATATGTTTGTTGATGCATCATCAGAAGTGGCAAAGCTTTTAGGCGTGCCTGAATTTATAATAGGCGCCACAATAGTAAGTTTTGCAACTACAATGCCAGAGCTTATAGTCTCTGCTATGGCGTCTTTAGACGGGCGCCTTGATATGGCCGTAGGCAACGCCATAGGCTCAGTTACGGCAAATACCGGCCTTATAATGGCGCTTTCTATAGTATGCATGCCGTCAAGGGTTGAGCGCAGAATGTATGCACCTAAAAGTTTTATGCTATTGTGCGCTGTGGTCTCGTTATGGCTTTTATGCGCCAAGGGAACACTTTATGCCAAAAGCTCAGTAGTACTTTTTGTAATACTTGCTTTATACATAACAGAAAATATTCAAAGCGGAAAACGCAAAATGATTAAAACAACAGGGTATATATCTAAAAGAGGCCTTTGCTGGCAGCTAATATACTTTGTAATAGGCGCGGCGGCTGTTGTAATGGGTTCAAGGCTTTTGGTAGATAACGGCTGTATAATAGCTCGGCTTTTAAGAGTGCCGGAAAACGTAATAGCAGTTACTATGGTGGCTATAGGTACATCACTGCCGGAGCTGGTAACAGCAATAACTGCCATATCCAAAAAAGAGGCATCTTTAACAGCAGGCAATATAATAGGCGCAAATATTATAGATACAGCCCTTATACTGCCGGTATGCGCCATTATAAGAGGCGGAAGCTTTGCCATAAGTCCGCATACAATATTTTTGGATATACCGGCATGTTTGGCTGTTGTGTGTATAGGTATATTGCCTATGCTTATAACAGGTAAATTTAAGCGTATTCAAGGTTTTGCACTTATAGCAGTGTATTTAATATATATTTATATAGCCTGCTTTATAAGCCCTTTAAATTAGTTTATTTTAAGTATTAAAAAACCGCTTCTTGAACCGACCCCCAAAAGTTAGACCTAAAACTAACAATAGGGAGGTCGGTTTTTTATGGCAAAATATTCATTTGAATTAAAAAAACAAATTGTACTTGAATATTTATCCGGTAACGGAAGCTC
>CALWEX010000075.1 GCA_944377425.1 uncultured Clostridia bacterium | reverse complement strand
GATTATTTTCTCTTTCAGCTTGGAAGATTGCGTGCCGGAAGAAATAAAGAAATTATAGGCGAATTAAAGCAGAAAATTTCTGAGCTGAGAGATACTTTTAAAGAGGCTGACCGTCTCAGCAGTTAATATACTTTTAAAGAGGTATTTGTATGCAGCAAATAGAGTATTTGGAAGAAATAGCAGGTAAACTGGAAAAAAAATATACTGGCTTTGTTGAGATATACCGTTTAACTAAAGAGCTGGACGATTTATTAAAAAATAACGACAGGGACAGCGTTAATATGGTTATGAAAATGCGCGGAGAGGAAATGGATAAAATTAGCGTAATTGATGAAGATATAAATAGGGCATGCTCTTTAATAAGTGCTCAATACAGAAAATATATTAATAATTACAATGATTTTGATTCGTTTCCAGAAGAATTAGAGCGTATAATAAGCATAAAAAAAAGAAACCGCAGAGTACTTGAAAAAATAATAGAGATTGATAAAAGAATAAGCGTGCGTTTAGCCGGAAATAAATCGTTTTACAGTATTTAATAAATTGATACTGACCACATAGGGCCGCCGTTGCCGCAGCCATATTTGGCTTCGTTAATTATTATTTCCGTGTCCCATTGCTTTTGGGTATTTTCCCAGCTGGCAGGATCGGCAATAAGCAGTTTACCATCTAAAGTAACGCCGCGAAGTATTAAGAAATGGCCGTTTTCTGTAAAATGGCCATTTCCCATTAATACAACAATTAAATTGCCTGTTGACATAAGACTTGTTATATTATCGAATGAATAGTCAGTAACGGACTGAACATTAAGTCCCCACTTAGCAGCACCTTCAGGTATAATTGAATGGTAAGAGCCGCTGTTTTCGCAGAAGTAACCGTTATCATAGGCCCATTTAGCCATTTGGTCGGGAGTGAGGGTTTCTTCTGTAAGGCTTGAAACAAGCATAGCTAAAGTTGTAGGGCCGCAGCCATAAACAGATATAGTATTATTATCGCCATAAATTTTATCGGCCCATTTAGGGTCTTTTTGATTATAGTAGACTACATTTGCTGATGTGCCTTCAAGCACAGTTGAGTCGTTGTTTTCATCAGTATTTAATTCTGTAGTGTCTGGGTTTATATTTGTACTGTAGCAAGAATTGGAAAGCTCAACAGGATTTAAAAGTGTTGTAAATGAAATAATAAGTATATATACAAATAATTTGCAAAAGTGCTTCATAGTGCTCCCTCCGCCAGTAATTATACCACAGCTTAAAATAATTGTGTACTTTATTGTAATTTATATAGGAAAGGAATTAAGGTTATGTATTCGGTAACACTTGAACATGTAAGCCAAGTATACCCAAACGGTATTAAAGGCCTCAGCGATATTAATCTTCATATAAAATCAGGTGATTTTGTGTTTTTGTTGGGGCAAAACGGTTCAGGTAAAAGTACTCTGCTGTCACTTTTAACTAAGGAGCTTAATCCATCAGAAGGCAGAATATGTTTTGGCAAGCAGGACATAACCAATATGAAAAGAAAAGAGATACCTTTTTACAGAAGAAAAATAGGTATTATAAAAGAAGACGGAATGCTTCTTAATGAAAGAACGGTTTACGAGAATATTGAATTGGCAATGCTGGCCACTGGCAAAGGTGGCTCTAAGCTGAAGGAAAAAGTCTTGTCATCCCTTGGAATGGTTGGTATGCGCAATAAAGCAGATGCTTATCCTAATGAAATTTCAGGCGGTGAAAAGTCGCGGGTGGCTTTGGCAAGAGCTATTATTAATAACCCTTGTATACTTATTGCAGATGAGCCTACATCTGGTCTTGACAATGATGCCTCATGGGACATTATGAATCTTCTGGACGAAATAAACAGGCACAAAGTTACTATTATAATGGCAACACATGAAAAAAATCTTGTTAATATTATGAAAAAACGTGTTGTAACACTCTATAACGGCCGTATAATAGGTGATGTTAAGCATGGTAAATATGGTGATTTAATTTAAGTTTAATTTTTATGTTAATTAAACGGTTTATTTAATGTTAAGATGTTATCTTTTTCAACAATTTGACGATATACATTATAAAGATTAGATAGCAATGGGAGATGATGGCATGAAGATAGTATCTGATTCAAATTCGGTTTACTACAATAATCCCAATACAAACATTAGCCGCCGCGGCAGTGTTTCGGACGGTTTTTCAAATGTAAAAAGCTTTGATGAAGTGTCTATCCATAAAAGCGATGCACTTCCTGAGGCTAAATTTGTTAACGAGTTAAAAAACAAAATAATGAATGATATAAAAAAATCTCATTCCGAAAAAGAGCTTGAAGAATTAAAATTACAAATTGAGGACGGAAGCTATCAAATAGGAATTGACGAGATTATACGGAAAATTCTTTTGTAGTTCCGGCAGAGTTTTACAGGAGTTGACAAAATGGAACAGCTAATGAAAGTATTTTCGGAAACCATTCAGTTTATTGATGAAATTACTGAGGTTGAAAACATAAAATTTCAGGCAGCTTTAAAAAACAATATCGCTAAGGTTGACGACTGCATGAAACAGGAGCAGGTTCTGCTGCTTAAGCTTCGTGGCTTAGATAAAAAACGTGATACCGCACAAAAAGCATTAGGCTATGAAAACCTGACTTTTAAGCAGATAATAGAAAAAGCACCAGAAAGCGATAAGGAAAAGCTAACTGAAATTTTTAATTCTATTGAGAAAAAACTTAAATTATACAAAGAGAGCTTTTCAAATGCGCAAAACGCTATTGAGCTTAATTTGCATAGGATTGATAAAAAATTAGAGTCTTTGAATGCCGCAGATAAATTTAATAAAACATATAAAGAAGACGGCGAGGTTATAATGGCCAAAAGAAGCTTTACAAGCAGACGGGTTTAAAGGCGGTATTTATTAATTAGGGAGGTTTTTTTGGTGATTAATTCAACTTTTGGTAGCTTTATGACTGCAAGACTTGGTATGAGTGCAAGTCAAAAAGCTCTTAGTGTAGTAGGACAGAACATAGCCAATATAAGTACTCCTGGATATACCCGTCAGAGGTTAGACCAGGTAAGCCTTAATGTTGGCGGAGGCAGCAACAAGTATTCGTCGAAATATTTAACTAATATTGGTAACGGTGTTTTTGTAACAGGTGTTTCACAGCTGAGAGACCCGTTTTTAGATAAAAGATTCCGTACAGAAATGGCTCAGGTTGGTGAGTATGATATATGGACTTCAGGCTTGGGAGAAATTGCTGACATAATAGATGAAACAAGCATGAAAGAAGAAGGTGGCGGAATTAACAATCAGTTAAGTGATATTATAACAAGGTTAAATAATCTTGCTGAAAACGTAGGCAGTAAAGAGTTTGACAATATGGTTAAATCTTCTGCTGATGTTTTGGTTAAGCTTTTTAATTCTTACGCAAAGCAGCTTGAAACAATAAGAGGAAATCAGGAAACAGACCTTAAAGATGTTGACATACCAGCTGTTAATAAAATTTTGACAAGCATACAGGAACTTAATGTATCAATTAAAAATAGCCAGATACACGGCGATGACGCTCTTGAGCTTCAAGACCAGAGAAACTCTTTAATAGATGAGCTTTCTACATATGTAAATATTGAAGTAAGCTACAAACCTATACAAATATCTGACTCTACAGTTGTAGATGAGCTTACAATTAGGCTTGTTGGAGCAAATGAAAAAATAGACCTTATAAATGATGAGCAGGCTCGTCAGCTTACAGCTGAAAAAGATGATGCTACTGGTCAGTGGAATATTAGCCTTACTGAGCTTTCACCGGAAAATACAGAGCTTCAAATTGCTATTGATAATGCACAGAAGCTTCTTGATAAAGAAACAGCAGCTGTAGGCAATGCCCAAACAGATATGAACAATGCTCAAACAGCTTTAGATGATTTGAAACAGCTTTTATCTGATGCTAATCAAAAAGTAACTGACGCAGGTAATGCTGTAACTACTGCACAAGGCGATGTTACAACTGCACAAGAAGCTTATGACAAAGCTAAAGAAGCAGCGGCAGCTGACCCATCGGACTCAGATTTGGCAGAAGCTGTTACACAGGCTAAGGAAACCCTTGATGCAAAGAAAGATGCTTTAAAAGAAGCGCAGAAGACGCAAAGAGAGGCTGAGTCTGAACAAAGAAGTCTTCAGACACAAACAGATAAGGCACAGCAGACATTAGATAAAGCTACAAATAAGTATAATGAGCTTGTTGCTAATGAAGCTGAAAGAATAGATGCAGCACAAAAAAATCTTGATGAAAAAATCAAAGAAAAAGCTGATGCAGAAGCTGCCGGAGTTGCTAGAACTAATATTAATGGGGAGCTTACAACTGGTTCATTAAAGGGCTCTCTTGATTTGCTTAACAACAATGGTGAGTTTGACAATCCAGCAACATCAAAAGGCATAGGTTACTATCAGAAGGCCTTAGATTTGCTTGCTAATAAATTTGCTACATCTTTTAACGATGCTAACAACACAGCTGGTTATACAGACCATGATTTATTTGCAACAAATGACGGAACAACTGTAATAACAGCTAAGAATATTAAAATTGCAGATGGTTGGGCTAATAATCAATATGGTATTACTGCATCTCAGGATGCAGATGCACCAGTTGGAGCTAATGACAACATATCTCATATGATTACTATGATGAAAGAGTCAATGAAATATTCAACAGGTGGAGCAAATGATGTCCAAATATTTGAAGGAAGTTTCCAGGAATACTTTGTAAATATGGGTACTCAGCTTGGTCTTGATATTAATTCCAGTACAGAGATATTAAACAACCATACTTCTTTAGCATCAAGTATTAACGATGACAGAGACAATGTTTCTGGTGTTTCCCTTGATGAAGAAGGTATGAATATGATTCAGTTTTCACAGGCGTACAATGCTTCTGCAAGACTTATGACTGTACTTGATGAGGCCCTTGATACTTTGATAAACAACATGGGAGTAGTTGGACGTTAAATTATAGAAATGAGGTAATTTTAATGCGTATCAGTACTAGGTCAATTATAAATGGTTACAGCAGAAACTTAAATAAAACTACTTTAAATCTTAATTCTTCCAGAATAAAGGTATTAACAAAACAAAACTTCACATCTATAGCAGAAGACCCTTCAGCTGCTACACGTTCTTTTAAACTGTGGAGAGAATATAACGAAAATGCGGATTATGTTGATAATGTTCAGTCAACAATAAAACTTTATGACAGTATATCGGCAAGTACACTTCAGGTAAGCCAGGTTTTATCTAATGATGTAAGCGAAGACGCTCTTAAAGCTATAAACGGTGCTACAAGCTACGAAGGAAGACAGACTTATGCAAAAACATTAAGGGGCATGCAGGAAACTATTATATTGAGCATGAACGGAACTTATGGCGATAGGTTTTTATTTGGCGGTGCATCAACAAAAGATGTGCCTTTTGACCTTACAGATGATGGTACACTTGAATACCGCGGCATAGATGTTAATACTAACGACCCTGATGAAATTAAACAGCTTGAGGAATACATGAATGAAACACTGTATATTGATATCGGTTTTGGTATGCAGGAAGCAAATGGTGTCCTTCAAGACGACAGCGCATTTAACACAGCAGTAAGCGGACTTAAAATGTTGGGATATGGAAACACAGATGATGGTATAAGCAAAAATGTTGTTACACTTTTGGGTCAGATGGCAGATGAATTGGAAAAAGAGCCTTTTGATGAGGAAAGGTATTCAGATATGTTAGACCAGTTTACAGAGTGCAAAAATAATGTAGCTGATTTTGCAGCTGAGCTTGGTACACAGTGCGAGTTCTTGGAAAATACAGAAACTAAATTATTAAGCAATCAAGATGCTTTAAATGAACAGATAGTTGCAGTAGACCAAGTAGATATGGCAGCTGCTATTACTGACTATATATGGCAGCAGTATGCCTATAATGCGGCATTAAAAGTCGGCAACAGTATATTATCACAGTCATTTATTGATTTTATGAGTTAATGAATATAAGATTTTATACATAATGGGGGTGAATTTATGGAGCCATTGTTAAAAATAACAAATATACCTATTGCCTTTGAGATGAAGATTAATAAAGCGCATCTTGAGTATAAAAACGGTACTGCTGATTTGGAAATAAGCCGCGAAAAAGGAAAAATGAAAATCAGCAGCAGCCCAATACGTGTTAATATTGATACATTTGAAGCAAGAGATTCTATATCTCCAGCATCTGTTTCAAGCAGCATAAGGCGTTATGCTCAAATGGGGAAAAATGCTGCTTATGAAGCAATGGGTTCCGTAATGCAGGAAGGCAAACTTTTGCTTAGAGCCAAACTTGGTGAAGATGCCATAGGCCAGATAATTCAGTCGAAGACTGATAAGTATTTTATACCGCCGGATATTGGCATTGATTTTATACCACACACACAGGCAGATTTAAGCTGGTCCCAGCCGGATGTTACAATTGAGTATCAAATGGATAAAATGAATTTCGACTGGCGTATTCTCAAGGGGGATTTTGAGTTTATTCCAGGTGATATTGAGATGAATATAACTCAATATCCAGATGTTGTTATTGAGTACATAGGTGGACCTATTTATGTTCCGCCAAGTGTAGACCCTGAAAATCAAAATATTGATGTAAAGGCGTAATTTTACGGAGTGAATTATTATGGAGAGAATGACAAAGTATTTTGGTGAACTTTCGTTTAAAGACGATGAGGTTTTAGATTTTAAAAATGGTTTATTTGGTTTTGAAAAATATAGGTATTTCAGTCTTATAAGATTTGATAATGACAATGGAAATATTCTTTGTCTTCAAAGCCTTGAGGAAAGCGAATTGGCTTTTCCGGTTATAAATCCATTTTCATTTCTCTCTGATTACACACCTAAACTTAATAAAGAAAGCCTTGAAGTGCTGAATCTCAATAATGAGAAAGAAGCGTTGTTTTATAATATCTGTGTTATGCGGCCGGTATTAAAAAACAGCACTGTTAATTTAAGATGTCCTATAGTGGTAAACCCAGAAACAAGGGATGCTTGTCAAGTAATATTGGATGATACACAGTACTCTTTTAAATATCCGTTTAGCAGTATGATTAAGGAGGGCTGAGTAAATGCTTATATTACAAAGAAAAGAAGGGGAATCCATTAAAATAGGCGACAGCATTGAAGTGCGGATTGTTGAGGCAGGCAACGGCATTGTTAAAATAGCCATTGACGCGCCTAAAGACATAAGCATTATAAGAAGTGAACTTTTAACTGCTGCTAATGTCAACAAGGAGTCCGCCGCTCAGAATTCAGATTTGGCGGTTTTAAAAAAGTTTGCTGAAAACAGCATTAGTAAAAAGTAAATCAGGGTTGCAAAAAAGGTATTTTCGGCTGAAAATGCCTTTTTTGTTTTATTGCAATATAAAATAACAAGTTTTAAGCTTGCTATTTTTTATTTAAGCTCTTTAGATTAAATATTGTTTAGCTGTTTCTGAAATGGAAAAATAATTTGAATTATGATATAAATAATGTTTAATACATTAGATACAAATAATATATGAATGAATTTTAATCACAAAATAAAATTGCCACCAGTTATAAAAGTTATAAACTGGTGGCAGTTTGTTTATTTAAGTTTTTCAATTATTAAGTCTGATATGTTTTCACATGCTGCCTGTATGCACACAGCGCCTATATTATAGGCTACCATAGGCATACCATAAACAACACAAGTTTCTTTGTTTTGGCCAATGGTATAAGCGCCTTTCTGACGCATTTTAAGCAATCCAGAAGCACCGTCACGACCCATACCGGTAAGTATTACACCAATAGCGTTTGGACCTGCAGCATCAGCTACAGAGTTAAATAATACATCTACAGATGGTTTATGTCCGCTTACCTTTTCACCGTCTAAACAACTTACGGTATAATGTGTGCCTACTTTTACAACTTTCATCTGCTTATCACCGGGAGCAATAAGAGCCTGACCTGGGAGAATTTGGTCGCCGTTTTTAGCTTCTTTAACAGTAATTTTGCAAATGCGGTCTAACCTATCAGCGTACATTTTAGTAAATCCTGGCGGCATGTGCTGTGTAACAACTATACCAGGCATATTTGCAGGAAGCTGTTTTAATATACTAAGTGTGGCCTCAGTACCTCCTGTAGAAGCGCCTATGGCTATAATCATTGAGTCCAGCTTTAGCTTTGGCGGATTAAAGTTATGAGCTAAAATATTATGCATTGCCGTTTTTGCTGGTGTATTATGCAGTCTAACCTTAGCAGTAGAGGCAATAGTTATTTTTCTATACAGGTCTGAAATAAAAATCTTAAAGCTGTTGTCTGATGACATATCAGGTTTTCTTACAAAGTCAACAGCTCCGGCAGACAGTGCATCAAATACGCTTAAGTTTAATGATGACACAAGAATAACAGGCACCGGGTTTTTCCGCATAAGTTGTTTAAGAAAGTCTATACCGCTCATTCCGGGCATTTCCACATCAAGAGTAACTACGTCAGGCTTAAGAGCTGGTATTTTATTTTTAGCGTCATAGGCGTTTATGGCATAGCCTACAACTTCTATATTTTCAAATTTAGAAAGATTGTCTATAAGCATCTTTCTGAAAAATATTGAGTCATCTACAGTAAGGACTCGTATTTTTTTTGCTTGAAGCATTAGTGTCACTTCCTTGAATTAAGTGTATAAAGCATTTAAAGCGGTTTTCTATAGGCCGAAGGCATTACGTATTGATAAGATGTTGCAGCACGGTTTAAACTTTCTGAATGGCCTATTAACAGATAGCCGCCTGGATTTGTGGCGTTATAAAACCTTTTAACCAATGCGTCTTTGGTAGGCTGATCAAAATAAATCATTACATTGCGGCAGAAAATAACGTCGAAAGGTATTTTAAAATGTATAGGTTCCATTAAGTTAAATGTACGGAATATAACATTATCTTTAACCTCTTTGCTTACCATTACCTTTGATTTATCTTTGCCATATGTAAAGTATTCGTTTTTCCATTTGGCAGGTATGTTTATAATTGATTCTGATTCATATTCACCTTTCATGGCTTTATTAAGCACGTTTTGAGATATATCCGTAGCCAGTATTCGTGTATCCCACTGAGAAGCTTTTGACCCAAGAAAATCTTTAATAAGCATTGTAAGGGTATAAGGTTCTTCACCAGTTGAACAGCCGGCGCTCCATATACTTAATACACGGTTCTTTTTAGTAGATGTCAAGTAAGGCAATATTGTATTTGAGAAAAAATCAAAATGTGTTTTCTCACGCATGAAATAAGTATAGTTTGTTGTAAGCTTATTAAGCATGCTGTCTATATCAGTTTTGCTTGCCGATGTTGTTATATGCTCTACATAATCAGTAAAATTATTAAAGCCGGAGTTTTGAACCGTTGAAGCAAGGCGGCTTTCTATAAGTGATTTCTTTTTAGAAAGGTCAATACCAAAGTTATGATGTACGAAATTGGCCAGTTTTAAAAAATCTCTTTGAGATATTTTTAACATAATAGCACCTCTTAAGTTCTTTTTATTACATCACAGTCTATAGTAAGAACTGTTGAACCGTCAGAAAGGGTAACCATACCGTTTACCAGTTCTTCACAGTTATTTACAGTAGGAGGCGATATTTTGCTTGTATCTATATCAAGTACCTGCTGAACATTATCTACCATTATACCAAGCATTGTGCTATCTATGTTTAATACTATAATGCAGTTTGAACCGTCTTCTTTTATGTTTTCCGGTTTACCCATTTTAAGGCGAATATCTATAATTGGTATTATCTGGCCGCGCAGATTAATTATGCCTTTTATATAGTAAGGAACTATAGGCAGAAAAGTGATGTTATGATTTATTATTATTTCTGTTATATAAGACGCGTCTATACCAAAAATAAGGTTGTCGGAAACAAATGTAAGGTATTTTTTTATACTTTCAACAGAAGTATTTTCTGTTAATTTTTCGGAATTAGAGTCTGCACCGTTTGAGTTAGACATCGTAACTACCTCCTTATTCAATTAATATTCTGTGCTTTTAAATAAAGGTTGGAAATATCAAGTATTACGCTTATATTTCCGTCGCCAAGTATTGTGCAGCCGGCTATTCCGGAGTTTTTAATATTAAAATCGTTTAAGTATGCAGGGAGCGGTTTTACTACAACCTGCTGTCCGCCTAAGAGCTCATCAACAAACAGACAGTACGATTTATCTCCTGCTTCTACCCATATAATTATGCCGTCTTCAATATTTGTAACATCTGTTTGCAGGCCGTATAATTCATGAAGCCTAAAAACAGGGTAGAACTCATCCATGCGTTTTATTACTTCGCTGTTGTCTACATTATGAATGATTTCGGAGGCCGAAACTTTAAATGACTGGCGTATATTATGTATAGGTATAGTAAATATTGATTTTCCAACAGCTATTTCCATACCATCTACAATGGCCATTGTAAGAGGAATTTTAAGTGTAGTGCATGTGCCTTCTCCAAGCTCACTTGAGATTGAAACTACACCGCCTACCTGTTCTATATTCTTTTTTACAACGTCCATACCAACGCCACGGCCGGAAAATTCTGTTACTTGTTCATTTGTAGAAAATCCTGGTATTAAAGTAAGGTTTAAAATTTCTTTTTTGCTATATTCTGATTCCGGTTTAGTAAGTATACCGTTTCTTGCGGCTTTTTCAAGTATTGCCTGTGTATCCATACCTTTTCCGTCATCAGCTATTGAAATTACAACTTCACTTCCGGTATGTTCAGCTTTTAATGTAATTTTACCTTTAGGGTTTTTTCCGTTTTTAATTCGTTCCTCTGCTGTTTCTTCTATACCGTGGTCCATAGAGTTTCTGACTATATGCATTATAGGGTCGCCTATGCAGTCTACAATTGCCTTGTCTACCTCTGTATCTTCACCTATAAGCACAAGTTCAACATCTTTATTGAGCTTTTGGCCCATATCACGTACTATACGGTTCATTTTCTGGAAAACACCAGAAATAGGCACCATACGTATTGACATTGAAATGTCCTGAAGCTCATCTGTCAATTTCCTAAGCTGACGTGCTGACTTTGTAAAACTATCTAATTTTAAGCCGGCAAGTTCAGGGCAGGAAGTAACCATTGATTCTGTTATTACTATTTCGCCTACTATAGCCATAAGGCTGTCAAGTTTTGAAAGGTTTACGCTTATAAGGCTTTGTTTGTTCTGTAATGAATGGCTTGAGCTTGATGAATTAGACACTGGCTTTGGTGCTTTTGTTTCTTTTTTCTCTGTTTTAGCAGCTGTTTCGTTTGAAGAACTTTTCTCCTCTTTGGCAGGCTGTTCGTTTTCTATTGTTTCATAAGTGTAAATATTGCTTTGGCCTTTTAAAACAGCTAGGGATTTATCCAATGCTTCTTTTGAATTAAAGCCCATTAAAAAACCGCTGTCAATTATTTGATGCGATGTTTCAGAATTGGTTTCTATATCCTGTGGGTAAAATGTAAAGTCAGAGCATACATCTTTAATTGCTGTAACCAACATAAAAGCCCTCAGGTTTTCCATGCCGCAGCCTTCATCGAAAAATATTTTAAGGAAGTAAGGAGATTTATCCGGAAGGTCTTCGTTTACTGCCTTGTTCTGCTCTTTTCCAGCGCTTTGGGCAACAGTTTCGGTATTTGTACTTTCAGTGCTGTCGCTGTTTTGTGCGTTGCCTAAGTGGGTGTTAATTTTATCAATAAAATCCTTAATCTTTTCAAGCTCTTGGTCGATATTATCTGTAAGAGGTTCATCATTTTCTATTTTTTCTATTTCCGAACGCATAAAGTCTATTGTGTTGAAAACAAGATTAAACAGTTCATGATGTTCAGCCTCGCTGCATACAGCATCAAAGGTTTCGACACCTTTTTCTCTTATAATGAAAAAAAGGTCTTCGGTTTTATGGGCTATTTTCATTAATGATGAGAACTCCATCATTGCTGACGAGCCTTTTATTGTATGCATAATACGGAAAATTTCATTAACATCATCTACTGTGAATAATTTTGATTTTTCCGCATTAAGAAGAATACTGTCAAGCTGCTCCAAAAGAGAGTTTGTTTCAAATAAATACATATCAAGCATGTTATCCATACCGTTGTCCATATTGTATGCACCACCTCAATAATTTTCTTAAACAAGCTTTACATTTAATATCGTCATAAAACTTAAAAAAATAATAGTTTCTGAAAGATAGAAGGTGAAATTTGTGTCAGACATATTAAAAGTTAATAATCCTACGGCCGGTTTTGATAACGCTTCAAGAACACATCCGGTTTCCGTTAACGATACAAACGTACAAAATATTGTTGACATGACTAAAGTTACCCGCACAGACGGCAAAAGCGGTAACGCCGAAAAGGAGTTAGGACTGAACTATGGCTCTAATTTCGGTACATTTTTGGAGGCACTTAGAAATACGCCAAATATAACTGATATTTTAGCGGATATACTGTTCCAAATGAGTGGTGAAACTCAGCAAACAGGGCAAAGCGGGTTTATTGCTGAGCTTACTAATATTATAAATAGCATGAATTTAACTCAGGACGAGCTCCTGAGTTTTATAAAGGAACAAGCATCGGCGGCAGGAAAGTTTAACAGCGTTTTTTTTCAGGCGGTGGAAAAACTTTTGGAAAATACAAAATCAGCAGACCTTCAAATGGAAATGCTTAATTTTGTTAAAATTTATAACGATGCCTCATCAAGTCAGACAACACTAAAAAATATACAGTCAATACTTAAAAATATTTCGTCGTACATGACGTCAAGCTATAAACAGCCGCTTCAGTCTCTTATGGATAAGCTTTCTACATTAAGCCAAAACAGAGCTGAAGGAAGCCAAAGCGATATAACGTCTTTTTTAAAAAAAGAAGTTGTACCTTTTTTGTCAACATACATAAAAAATACCAACAACATGGGCAAAGTAAGGGACTTTATAGCCATGCTTACCCTAAACATAGCCAAGTATGAAAACGGCAGTATGGATAAATTAGAGCAAAGCTTTAATCGTCTTATGGATTTTAGGGACTTTAAAAGTGTATTTAACGGCATGAGTATTGATAACTTGAAACAAATGCTTCAAAACGAAAACGAAACAGATTTTTCAAAGTATTTTACAGATGCGGTTAAAAGAGGCTTAAAGGGTGAAGGCGGTTGGGAAACAAAAACAGCGTTCCAGAGTATACTTCAGTCACTTTTGCTTAACGAAAGCGTTTATATGCCTCTTAATCATATTATGGTTCCTGCTAATATAGATGGCAGAACTATGTTTTCGGAAATTTGGGTTGACCCTAAGCATAAGGAAAAAAATGATAAAGGCCAAAAAGAAGAATGTAAAAGGCTTCTTGTTAAATTCGATATAAAGGATTTAGGCTTTTTTGACTTAATTATAACTCAAAGAAAAAACGGTGTTGATTTGCAGCTTTATTATCCGGAAGCATTAAAGCAGAAAGAAGACATCATTAAAAAGGATATAGCCGAAATTATGGAAAAAAATGGTTTACCTTTAAAAAATATTGCTTTGGGTATGTCTTTTAAGAAAAAAACAATAGAGGAAGTATTCCCTCAAATTTATGAAAGGATTAATATGATAAATGTTAAAATCTGATTTAAACAAACGCGCCGTTGCGCTTAAATATGATGGTGATGACATTGCGCCTGTAGTTATTGCAACAGGTATGGGAAACATGGCTGAAAAAATTGTCGAAACAGCCATTGAAAATAATGTTCCTATATTTGAAGATAACTCATTGGCAACTCTCCTTTCACGTTTGGAGTTGGGGGAGGAAATACCAGAAGAACTGTATAAAGCAGTTGTTGACATTTACGTTTATTTTCTTAAGTTTTCGCTTAAAGGTGAAAATAAGGCACAGAAAGCTAAAAATTAAATTAAGCTTCAGGCAAGGCATAAAGGGAGGTTTATAAAGAAATGAAGAAGTTTATTGCGCTAATTTTGGCGTCAGTTCTCTTTTTAGGCTCATTTACAGCCACGGCATTAGGCCAAGATAGTGTACTAGCAAGCAACCACTGGGCACGGCAGTATTTGGAAAACCTTTATAATTACGGTATTATGAGGGGTGACTTAAACGGAAACTTGAATCCTGACAGATACATTACAAGAGCAGAGTGCATATCTATGCTTAACAGAGCCCTTGGGTATAATTCGTATCAAAAAGGGAAACTGCCGTTTAAAGATATTACCGGAGATGAATGGTATGCAGACGATATTGCTATAGCATATGAAATGGGATACTTTTCAGGTACTTCTAAAAACAAGGCAGATGCTGACAGTAATTTAACACGTGAGCAGGCAGTAAGCCTTATATGCAGAAATCTTAAGCTTGAAGAGCCTGTTGGTGAAATTTTAAACTTTACAGACAGCCGTACATTCAGCAGCTGGAGCAAAGGCGCTATAGGCGCAGGAGCTGACAAGGGCTTTATAAGCGGTTATCCTGATGGCTCATTTAGGCCTTTTAATAATGTTACAAGAGGCGAGTTTGCCAAAATGCTTTCTGATGTAATTGGCACACTTATTTCTGACAGCGGAAGCTATTCATATGGCACTGTACCGGGAAATGCTACTATTTCATCTTCCGGCGGAACATTGTCTAATACAACAATTAACGGAGATTTATATATAACAGCCGGAGTTGGTACAGGTTTTGTTAATTTGGAAAATGTACGTGTTATAGGCGATGTTATAATAAGCGGCGGTGGACAGAGTAACGCCGGTGATAACAGTATTAATTTTAATAACTGCTATGTAAACAGACTTATTGTAGACGGTGAAGCAGACAAAGTTATATCTGTTGACGCAAAAGGCTCTACACAGATACAAAAAACAATAGTTAAAACAGATGCATTTTTCGAGGACTTTGGCGATAGGGATAGAGGATTTATTAATATTGAATTAGCCGGTGAGCCAGAAACAACACTTACACTTTCAGGAGATTATAAAAATGTTTCTGTAATGAAGCCCGAAAACTATCTTGTTTTGGGCAAAGGCAGTATATACAATTTAACAGTTGATGAAGATGCTCAGGATAGTATTATAACACTTGATAAAAATGCCTATGTTTTAAATGCTAGCCTTGATGCGCCATGCCAGATAGTAGGTGACGGCGATATGGGCAGTGTTACAATTACATCTTCCGGAGTTGAAATAGAAATGCTTCCGGACGAAATTATAATCCGCCCAGGTATTACAGCAATAATAAATGGCGAAGAAATGACAAGCCAAGAAGCCGAAGAGTCTTCTGCAAGACCAAGAATTTTGGCCGGTTACCCTCAGGAAGATGAAATGGGGCCTAACAAAGCTTCATTTGTATATCAGACAAATAAACCTGGAAAAGTTTACTGGGCTGTAACTCTTGAAGAAGATGAGGACGAAATTGACGAAGATGACATTATTAAACCTAATAATGTTAAGAAAATAATTTCTTCTGGCACATTTACAGTTAAAAATGCTGAAGAAGATGTTACAAGCAGTGTTTCAAAGCTTACAGCTGATACAGATTATGTTATTTCAGCAGTACTTGAAGATGAACGCGGTAATATAAGTTCAATTAAAACAGAAGCTTTTACTTCGGAAGATAACACTGTTCCAAGCTTTATAAGCGGTTATCCAAAAGTTACATCACAAAGCAGCACTACTCTTGATATTACAGTTAATATGTCAAAACGTTCTACTGTATACTGGGCAGTATTCCCTAAGGGCAGTCAAGCGCCTACAGCTGATGAGCTGAAAGACGGTAAATTAAGTGGCGATATTGACAGCGGAGAAGAAAAAAGATGTCAGAAGAATGTTGAAAAAACATTTACAGCATCAGGTTTAAAAGAACAGACATCTTACGATGTATATTTGATTGCAAGTGATGGTACAAATGATTCAAAGGTGACAAAAATTACAGCTTCAACAAAGGATACAACACCTCCAAGTTTTATAACTGGTTATCCTAAGCAGGACAAAATGACAGATAAAACAGTAGATGTTAAAGTAAAGGTTAATGAAGACTGTACAGTTTATTATGTAGTATGTAAAAAAGGTACAGTATTTCCTGCACCTATTCCGCCTTCAACAACATCACCTGATTTAAGCTCACAGGAAGGCATAGATGCTATTATTACAGGAAATAATACAGAAATAAATGGTAAAGCAAATGTTAAGGCAAATACCGAAGCTACAGTAAAAATAAGCAAACTGGAGCCGGAAAGTACTTATGACCTTTACATGGTAGCTCAGGATAAATCTGGTAATAACTCATCAGGTGTTAAAATTACCATTAAAACAACAGATATGGTAGCGCCAACGGCTACACAGGAATTTTCACAGGATGTAAATGGCGAGCCAAAGGTTGAGTCAGATATTAAAATTGTGTTCAGTGAGGAAGTTTTAGACAGAAACACAATGAAATCACTGGCTAAGGAAACCTTAAAAGATAACATCATTTTATACCATATAGAAGATAACGAAGAAACAATTGTTAATGTTGATTACTCTAAAGTAACAATTGGTATTGATGATGAAGGCAAAACATATGTGCTTTTTCCAGCGGCAAGCCTTAATTTAAATAGTGGTGAAAAATATCAATTTGAGTTAAATTATATTGTTGATACATCAAATAATAGAATGAAAGACCAAACACGTCTTGATGAGTTTAAGACTCTTTCACCACAAGTTCAGCTTGTAAAAACAGAAGCACCGCAGGAAATGGATATAACTTTTGCTGTGGAGCCTCAGGCTATTAAAACATCAGATTCTGTTCTTTTTGATATGATATTTGAAACGGATACAACAGTCGAATTTGAGCTTTATGAGAAAAATGCAGAAGGAAAATTCGTAAAATACGACTATAATCCTTTAATAAGTAAAGACACAGCTATGACGCTTCACTATATTATAGATAGAAAGTCTGAAGGCGGAGAAGATTATCATTTTGAGCCATTTAACAAGCTTACAAGCCGTGAATTTGGTATTAGATTTATTGGTTTAGAGGGAAGCAATGACAGAGAGAGCTGGAACAAAACTGTAAAAATGAATATTAAATGTGTAATAGGCTCAAAAACTATTCTCAGCAGTCTTGCCGGAAATCCTAAAGACAATTTTGATACTGCTATTAAAGATGGAGCAACACAGGTTAACTCACCATTGAAATTTGAAGTTTCAGCATCATTTACTGATACTGTTATTCCAAGCTTTATAGAAGGCTATCCTAAGCTTGAGGCACAGGGTGAGGTTGCTTCTGAATTTGGTCAGATTGGTGATACATTAATAAGACCGCTTATTATGACAAATAAAAAGTGTGATTTTTACTATCTTGTAGCGCCAAAGGGTACTGTTAAAGAGCCAGTAAACGCTATTCAAATTATGAATGGTGCAATAAATCCAAACGGCGGAGTTTCTGGCAAGTATGCAGTTGCTAGTGGAAATGTTGAGTTCCCTGTATTAATAGAGGGACTTGTGCCGGAAACAGAATATGATATGTTCTACTTTCTTAAAGGTACACCGCCGGAGCCTTCACAAGTTTATAAGAAAACATTTAAAACTTTAAAAGTAGCGCCGCCTAACATTAGTGTTCAGGTAATAGACAGAGGCGAAAACAGCGTAATAGTTAAAATAACATCAGATAAAAATGCTACTATTGACTGGATGCTTCTTCCGAGCCTTCAGTGTGATTCTTGGTTTGAAAAAGATTCAGCTGGTAACAGCACTCTTATTATGAGTGAAACATCTGTAGCAGAAATTATACGTAATGGACGAGAAAATCTGGTTTATAAACCGGTTGATTTCGGAACAGTAATTACTAAGTATGATAAAACCGAAATGAAGTATACAGCAGAGGTTAGTGTAACGGGTCTTGAGAGAAATATTTACTATACATTCTTTGCTGTTGCAAAAAGTACTTTAAGCAGTGGAGAAACAAATGTAGGCGGAGACTCAAAAATTGCGTTCCAGCGTGATATTACGCCAGCCGATGTAACACCTCCAGCAATTGATAGTGTAATAACAACTATACGTAACGGTTCCGATTCAAACGCAGGTAAGTCGTATAGAGGCACTGTAATGATTACTTTCACTGAGGCAATTTATTATATACCAGGTGAAAATGAACAGATGCAGCCTTTAACAGCACAGTTCTTTGCTGATAATATTAAAACAAGTACGGCAAATGAAGATGATGTAACTGTAACGTTAGATACTTACACTACAAAAAGAGATGACGAAACCGGAGAAAAGGCGTTAAAGAGTATAACACTTACATTTAAAAACATACTTCATAACGACACTATTTTCTTCCCGTTTGAGCTTTGCGATAAAAACGGAAATAAAGCAGGCATGCTTAGGCTTACATTTGTTGATATGGAAAGCGGTGGAACAGGAAGAAAAGATTCTTACTGGGATTACAAGTTTGTTACAGAGGTAAATGAATAAAACTAAATTCCGGACGCTTTTTTAAAGCGCCGGAATTTTTTGAGCTAATTCAATTTTAGGGTGAAAAGCAATGAAAGCAAAAAAAATAGAAGTTAAATCCAAAAGAAAATCAAAGAAAAAATTTATATTTATACTTTTAATAGTTTTTATTGTATTTTTTTTAGTTGGTTTTTATCTTAATAAAAGCGATGAAGAACCTTTAACCGCCGAGAACTATGTAATTGACCAAGATAGTGTAGAGTCTATTACAACTGTTACTGAAAAAGGTGAGCTGACTGATATTCTGCCTTCTCAGGAGGATGGAACAAACCAAATTGAGTATGTGTATAAAAAAGATGAAGGTTCTCAAGAGGCTATTGACCAATATGTTAAGTATTTAGAGGAAGAAAAAGGCTTTGTTGAACTCTCTGAAGATGAGAACGACTCGGAAAAAAATACTGAAACAAAAACTAAAACAAATGCCCAAGAAAGCTCTGAGAGTGCAGAAAGTAAAGAAAGCACAGATATTATAACGCCTTTAACATACGCTACTCAGTCACAGGAAGAAAACAAGTTATTTGAAGTAAACATAAAAGAAGGAGAAAATAACTATTATATAACAGTATTCAGACAGGAAGGCCAGCTACCTAAAGATGAGGAAGAAGCAAAATCTCAGTTTACACGTGACGATGCCAAAGCTTATCTGAAAGAATTTCTCGACAGCTCAAATGCTCTTAATAATCCGTTTGATAATTATACAAGTATATTTGATGTTGGCCGTTCTATTGTAAATGATGAGGAGTGCTATGGTGTAAGCCTGTACCAAAAAGGCCCAAGCGGATATAATTATATAGTAGCAAAATATTTTGTTTCATTGGAAAATAGAAATATTTTTAAATACAACCTCCAAACAGGCGAGAGCATAAAAATAAACTAAATACAAGGAGGTGTGGGAAATGTATCGCTTTAGAGTAATGTTTGAATTATCTGAAGAACAGATTAAAAAATATATTCGGTATTATGAAAGAAGGCGTGATTGGCCTGTTACACTTTTTTTGGCTTTGTCCGCTGCAATATTTCTGTTTTTAACACTGTTTTCTGGCATTATAGGCTCAATAAGTTTAAAGGCGATTATTTGTGCGGTAATTATAATAGTATTTTTGATTATACTGCTTTTGTTTAAAGTGATAAGGCTAAAGCTTCTTAGAAAAAAACCGCCTTTTGCCATAGGCCCATATTTGTCAATGGAAATAAGAGACGGATATTTTAATGTTAACTGCTCAGGCGTTATGAAGGGTTTTCCACGTGGTTATCTTAACGGTAAAATAACTAAAAAGGGCGATTATGTTCTTACAAACAAAAAAGACATAATAGTTATTCCTAAAGATGTTTTAACGCAGAATATGGCAAACGAAATTAAAGAGTATTACAAATGAAAAAATAGCTAATTTCATACAGAATTAAAAAAGAAAAAATAAGAATTCTTAAAAAATTTACAAAAAACTATTATCAAAATAAATTTTGTTCCGATTACTTATTTGTAAACAAAAATATTCCATATTTAAAATAAGGTACCGTTTTGAATAGGAATAGAAAATATTTATGTGAGAAGAGAAAGGACGCTCTTCTATTAACCACAGGGAGGTAAAATTTTATGATTATCCAACATAATATTGCAGCATTAAACTCATACAGACAGTTAAGCACAAACAACAGTGCAGTAGCAAAGAACCTTGAAAAACTTTCATCAGGTTACAAGATTAACCGAGCAGGCGATGACGCAGCTGGACTTGCAATATCCGAGAAAATGAGAGCACAGATAACAGGTCTTGAAAAAGCACAGGATAATGCTAACGATGGTATATCACTTGTACAGACAGCAGAAGGTGCACTTACAGAAGTACATGATATGCTTAACCGTATGGTAGAGCTTGCAACACAGTCATCAAACGGAACATTCGATGATGAAACAGACCGTGCAAACCTTCAGAAGGAAGTAACATCCCTTAAAGATGAAATCGACCGTATATCAAAGAGTACAAACTTCAACGGTATTAACCTTCTTAACGGAACAGACTTAAACGGAACAGCAGCAACAGAAGCTTCAAAAGCTTCATTTACAGTTGACCTTGCAGGTGGAACTTTTAACTTAAGTTCTCAAACTCTTACACTTACAATAGGTGGCCAAACTGTTGTAAGTAATACATCTGGAGCTAGTGTAACTTCTGCAACAGATGTAGCTGCTCTTTTTACTGGTAAAACATATACAAATGGTGGTATAACATACGATGTAACTGTAGATGGATCAAAATTAACATTTACAGCTCAGACTGAAGGTGCAGCTACAGCTCCTACAGGTAATGTAACTATGACAGCTTCAGGTGGTGGTACAGCAAATGGTCCAATTAATGTAGCAGATGCAAAAAACGGTACAGCAGAAGCAGACGCAACAGGCGGACTTACACTCCAGATAGGTGATACAGCAGAAGATTACAATCAGATAAAAGTAATTGTAGGCAAAATAGATACAGAATCACTTGATATTGATGATATAGACATCAGCACAGCAGCAGGTGCAGATACAGCTATTGATAAGATAAAGAAAGCAATAGATACAGTATCATCAACACGTGGTGACCTTGGTGCTATTCAGAACAGACTTGAGCATACAATCAATAACCTTGGTGTAACAACAGAGAACATTACATCAGCAGAAAGCCGTATAAGAGATACAGATATGGCAGAAGAAATGATGGCATATACAAAGAACAATATTCTTGTTCAGGCTTCTCAGGCAATGCTTGCTCAGGCAAACACACTTCCACAGGGTGTACTTCAGTTATTACAGTAATTTTATATTACTTATTAAAAGAGGGCTTATGCCCTCTTTTTTTATATTAAAAACAATTAAGTATTTACTTTAAAATTAAAGCTATATAATAATATTTAGCTATAACAGAAAAACCGGCAGGATAAATAAAGTCTATCCTGCCGGTATGTATTAAATTTAATGATAAATAAAATTTATTAGCTTTATTTATATTCTCTTATGCTTTATTTTTAATGAATTCTGCTAATTTTTTATCTTCACCTTTGATATGATTTATTAACCATCCTGCTAAAAGAGAATTAATCTGGCCTACATTTGCTACAGTAGGGCCCTCAGCTTCAATTTTTTTCACAAAGTCAGCAGCTGTCTTTTTAAAATCATCGTGAATTTTTTTGTGACGTGCATAATCAGGATAATGAAATTTAAGCTGAATAGCTTCTTCGTCTGAAAAGTGCTTCTTTGTATAATCTAAAAGAAAATGTGCTGTATTTAATAGCTGAGTACGTCCCTGACCTTTAGAGCAGGCATCAAGTAATGAATTTACTGCGTCGATTAATTGGCGGTGCTCTGAGTCAATGACACTGTTTCCAGTTTCTAAATCTTTTGTAAATTGATATGCCATTTTGTTGTTCCTCCTATTATGTCTTTACAAATACAGTATAATGTTCAATTTGTTACTGAAAAATAAAAAAAGCACACTTTTTATTACCTGTTGGGTAAGTGCACTCTTTAATGGGCAATCCAAACCCATTGCTTATCTGGTAATATGGCTTGTTTTCTTAACTGCCCAACAAAACAATGTGAGTATTACTATATCATTAAATAGTTAGTCTGTCCAGTATTAATACGGCCAAGAATTATAAAAAGTAATCATAACCACTAGTGAACTAGTGGTTTGCTCAGACCCTATAAGGGTCAGTACTTGCTGACCCCTAAAGGGGTTCTGAGGGTTTGTCATCGCATCACTATTTCAGGCAGCCACTTTAAGTGGCC
>CALWEX010000074.1 GCA_944377425.1 uncultured Clostridia bacterium | reverse complement strand
GTATTAAAAGGATTAGTAATGAATGAAATAACACTATGTATATTAATTGGTTTTTTAATTGATTTAATTTTAGGCGACCCATATAGTATTCCACATCCTGTTGTTTTAATAGGCAAAGCAATAACTTTGTGTGAAAAAACAGTATTAAAAATATTCCCTAAAACGGATAGAGGTATGTTTTTTGGCGGAATTTTTATATGTGTTGTTGTTATGGTATTAAGCATGGCTGTACCGGCAGCCATACTTTATTTTTTTGGCAGAATAAGCCCATATTTTCGTTTTGCAGCAGGGTGCATTATGTGTTGGCAGATAATAGCCGTTAAGTCGTTAAAAAAAGAAAGTATGAATGTTTATAAAGAACTTGAAAACGGCACTCTTGATTCATCAAGAAAAGCCGTATCAAGAATAGTAGGAAGAGATACGCAAAGTTTAACTGATGAAGGTGTTACAAAGGCAGCAGTTGAAACAGTGGCAGAAAATACATCTGATGGCATTATTGCACCACTTTTTTATATGCTTATAGGCGGTCCTGTGCTGGGGTTTTTGTATAAAGCAGTAAACACAATGGATTCTATGATAGGCTACAAAAACGAAAAGTATATGTTTTTAGGCCGCGCCGCTGCTAAAACTGATGATTTGTTTAATTTTATACCAGCAAGGATATCGGCTTTTTTTATGATTATTTCGGCTTTTATTCTTAAATACGATTATAAAAATGCGTATAAGATATTTAAACGTGACAGGTTTAATCATAAAAGCCCAAATTCGGCTCAAACAGAGTCGGTTTGTGCTGGTGCTCTTAATGTAATGCTTGCAGGTGACGCATGGTATTTTGGTAAGCTTGTAAAAAAGCCTACAATAGGTGACAATAACAGAAAAATACAGCATAACGACATTATAAAGGCAAATAAAATGATGATTTTAACATCTGTTTTGTTTTTGATATTTGGTATTTTAATAAGATTGGCGGTGAGCTTAATTTGAGACATGAGCATGGGGGAAACATATATGCCAAAAAATGCGATATTGATTTTTCTTCAAATATAAATCCTTTGGGAATGAGTGAAAACATAAAAAAGGCTTTTATTAATTCTTTTGATATGTCAGTATTTTATCCTGACCCGGAATGTACAGAGCTTAGAAAAAAATTAAGCTTAAAAGAAAAAGTTGATTTTGATAATATTATATGCTCCAACGGTGCGGCAGAGCTTATTTTTGCAATATGTTTTGCTTTAAAGCCTAAAAAAGCTCTTTTAGCTTCACCTTGCTTTGCAGAATATGAACAGGCTCTTAATGCTTGCGGTTGTAACATTGAAAGGTATGTATTAAAAGAAGAAAATAACTTTAGTTTTGATGATGGATTTTTAAATAAAATAACCAATGATATAGATATAGTTTTTTTTACAAATCCCAACAATCCAACAGGTGTTTTGGCAAATGCCGAATTTGTAGAAAAACTGGCCAACAGATGTTTAAAAACAAATACTATAATTGTTTTTGATGAATGCTTTCTTGATTTTGTTTTAAATGGTGAAAACTGCTCGGCTAAAAGGTTTTTAAGCAATAAAAATATAATTATATTAAAGGCTTTTACGAAATTTTATGCCATGCCGGGGATAAGGCTTGGGTATGGATTATTTGCCGATTACAATACTGCCTTAAAAGTAAGAAGTGCTATGCAGACATGGAGTGTTTCTACTCCTGCACAAATGGCAGGTATTGCAGCTCTTGATGATGAAAAGGAATATGAAAGAACAGTTGAATATATAGAAAACGAGAAAAAATATATTATAAGCCATATTTCAAATTTAGCTTATAAAGTGTTCGGACACAGTGCTAATTTTATATTTTTTAAAGAAATTAAAGACTTTGACAAAAAAATGCTTGAAAAAGGTATTTTAATAAGAAGCTGCAAAAATTATTATTCCCTTGATGGCAGTTTTTACAGAATAGCTGTTAAAAGCAGAGATTGCAACGAAAAACTGATTCAGGCTTGGACTGAAGTAAAGAGAGGTTAAAACATGGCTTATTCCATTATGATACAAGGTACAATGTCCAGTGCCGGAAAAAGTTTTATAGCTGCGGCATTGTGCAGGGCGTTTGTGCAAGACGGATATAAAGTTGCGCCTTTTAAGTCCCAAAACATGGCTTTAAACTCATACATAACAAAAGACGGCTTTGAAATAGGCAGGGCACAGGCTATGCAGGCAGAGGCTGCAAAAACAGAGGCTACACGTTTTATAAATCCCATACTTTTAAAGCCTACAACAGATGTTGGCTCTCAGGTTATAGTAAACGGTAAAGCCATAGGCAATATGGCGGCAAAGGAATATTTTGCATATAAAAAGAAGCTTATACCGGATATTTTAAATGCCTATAATGAGCTTTCAAAACACAACGACATTATAGTTATTGAAGGCGCAGGAAGTCCGGCAGAGATTAATCTTAAAACTGACGATATTGTAAATATGGGTCTTGCTAAAATACTTAATTCGCCTGTAATACTTGCGGGGGATATAGATAGAGGTGGAGTTTTTGCTCAGCTTTACGGCACAGTTATGCTTTTGGAAGAAAGCGAAAGGCAAATGGTAAAAGGTATTATAATTAATAAATTTCGAGGGGATAAGAGCATACTTGAGCCAGGGCTTGAAATGCTTGAGGAAAAATGTAAAATACTTGTTTTAGGCGCATTGCCTTTTATTGATGTGGATATTGATGACGAGGACAGCCTTTCAAGCCGTTTGGATATGTATGAAAGCAAAGGAATAATTGATATAGCAGTTATAAGACTGCCTAAATTATCTAATTTTACTGACTTTAATTCTTTTGGCAGAATAGATGGTATATCTGTAAGGTATGTTAAAAATGCAAAGGAATTTAAAAATCCAGATATGGTTATAATACCAGGAAGCAAAAACACAATAAAAGATATGCTGTTTTTAAGGCAAAGCGGTTTGGAAACTCTTATTAAAAAGTCAGCTGCAAAAGGTATGCCTGTTTTTGGAATATGCGGCGGCTACCAAATGCTTGGAAAAACAATTAGCGACCCGTATTTTACTGAAGGCGGCGGAAAAATAGACGGTTTAGGTCTTATTGATATTTCAACTGTTTTTGAAACGGAAAAAAGCCAGATAAGAACAGAAGGAAACATAGCTTATTCCGGCGGAGAATATGGTTTTTTAAATAATTTAAGCTTTGAAGGTTATGAAATCCACATGGGTCAAAGCAATATTGAAAAAAATACTCAAACAACTGCTGTTAAAGCCAATGTAAATGGGGAAATTAAAATAATAGGAGCTGTTAATAAAAATGTGTTTGGTACATATATCCATGGATTTTTTGACAGCAACGAAATATTAAACAATATTTGTGGTATGCTTTTTAAAAGAAAAAATGTTGACTCAAATAAAGTTTTTATTTCATTAAAAGATTATAAAGATATGCAGTATGATAAAATGGCACAAATGCTGAGAGAAAACATAGACTTAAATAGAATTTATAATATTATGGGGATAAAAAATGTCTGAAAATAATAAAGGTTTAATCCATATTTACTGTGGTGACGGAAAAGGCAAAACAACTGCGGCGGCAGGTCTTTCAATAAGAGCCGCCGGAAACGGTATTGATGTTATATTCTGCCAGTTTATGAAAGGCCGCAAAAGTGGAGAGATTGACATTCTTAAAAACATAAAAAACATAACCGTTCTGCGCTGTGACGAGGATTTTGGTTTTTACTGGAATATGAGTGAGGAAACAAAAAACAAAGCTAAAGAGTGTTACAGCAGTCTTTTTAAAGAAGCTGTTTTGTTAACAGAACAAAAAGAAAAATGCCTTGTTGTTTTTGACGAGGTAACTTATGCTCTGGATTACGGTTTTGTAGATAAAAACGAGTTTAAAAGCTTTATAGAAAACAGACATTTTGCAACAGAAATTGTTGTAACAGGCAGAAATCCTGATGATTATATTAAAGAGAAAGCTGATTATATAACAGAAATGGTTAAAATTAAACATCCTTTTGATAAGGGCATAGCAGCAAGAGAGGGGATAGAATATTGAGTGATATATTTAAAAATATGTCTCCTATGGAAATAGAAAAACGAAGTTTTGAGATAATAGAAAGTGAGCTTACAACTAATATTCCAGAAGATATTAAGCCTGTTGTAAAACGTGTTATTCATACAACGGCTGATTTTTATTATGAGGAAAATCTTGTTTTTTCCCCAGAAGCTTCAAAAAATATAATTAATGCTATAAAAAGCGGAACAGATATTGTTACAGATACAAACATGGCAAAAGCGGGAATTAATAAAAAAGCTGCCAAAAAGTTTTCTATAAATACTTACTGCTATATGGCAGATAGTGATGTAGCAGAGGTGGCTTTAAAAAACGGTACTACACGGGCTGTTGCAAGTGTTGACAAAGCCGCTGAATTAAACAAAAACTGCATTTATGCTGTGGGAAATGCTCCTACTGCACTAATTAGGCTTTATGAGCTTATAAAAGAAGGAAAAATAAAACCAGCGGCAATTATTGCTGTGCCTGTTGGCTTTGTAAACGTGGTTGAGGCAAAAGAACTGATATTAAGTCTTAAAGATGTGCCATTTGTTGTAGCAAAAGGCAGAAAAGGCGGTTCTACTGTAGCGGCTTCAATTATAAATGCATATTTATATATGGCTGGCGGAAGATGATTTCAGTTAAAATTCAGTTTATATAAATATGCTTAAATTAAGCAAGAATTTTAATGATGTTGTTAAATATTATCATTTGTGCTAAAATTAATTAAAAAGGAACAGGTGATATTTTATGGATAATATTGATGACATTACCAAAACAATGATAGATGAAGATTTAGTCCACAGCAGGCAGTTATGGAACCAATATGGTGATGACGCTAAAAGAATGAGCGGTCTTTTTGATATGCTTATTTTAAGGTATAAAGATATGGTAGACGGAATTGCTGATGGGCTTGATGTAATTTCATCCTTTGATACAACAGAGCAGAAAGCGGATGTTTATAAAAATAATGTTCACAAGCTTATTATACGTCTTGAAGCCTTTAAAGATTGCGGCTACAGCAACGAATCATTGGCAAAGCATTACGTAAATGAAGGCGTTCATGGTACTGTTTACGATTTATCTTTTAATGAAACGCGTGACATTATAAACAATATGCAAGATGTTACAAAAGAAGAAAAAGAAGAAATAATAGGTAAAATTGATGAAATAGAGTCCATTACAAATTCGGTAAACACAAAAAAGAATAAGTGGTATGCTTTAAGACCTTACCTTATGTGGGTTTCAGGCAAGGAGGCCGATATTGCCATGCTTGTATTGCCACTTATTATGAAAATAAATTGATTTTTGACAGAGGTATTTTATGAGAAGTGTAGCAAGTTTTGCCCTTGGCTGCAAAGTTAATCAGGCTGAAAGCGAGGCTGTTGCTGAGGCTTTTGCCGATAAGGGATATGAAATTAAAAACATAGATGAGGCTGCGGATATATATGTTATAAATACATGTGCGGTTACTAATTTTGGTGATAAAAAATCACGTCAGCTTTTAAGAAAAGTAAAAAGGCTTAACCCAAATGCTATTGTTGTGGCTTCCGGCTGTTATGCCCAGGTAGAAAGTGATGTTGTTTCTGCTATTGATGAGGTTGATATTGTTGTAGGTACAAAAGGAAGGCATAACATTGTAGATGCTGTTGAAAAGTATATTGAGGATAGACAGAAAGTATGCCTTGTTGGGGATATAATGCACGAAAGGGATTTTGAGCCTATATCAGTCAGAAAACTGGCAGGCCGTACAAGAGCATACATTAAAGTTCAGGACGGATGCAGCCAATACTGTTCTTACTGCATTATTCCTTATGCAAGAGGTCCTATAAGAAGCCGTGATGAGGAGGACATATTAAAAGAGGTTAAAAACCTTGCTTTAAATGGTTTTAAAGAAGTTGTTCTTACCGGTATACATGTTGCTTCTTACGGAAAAGATAATCACAAAACGGATTTACTGTCTTTAATTAAGCGCGTAAATGAGATAGACGGCATAGAACGAATAAGACTTAGCTCCGTTGAGCCTAATATTGTAACTGAAGAATTTGCCCGTGATTTAAGCCAGATGCCTAAAGTCTGCAATCATTTCCATTTGTCACTTCAAAGCGGCTGTGATAAAACTTTAAAAGCTATGAACAGAAGATATACAACTGAAAAATATATGGATTCAGTTAACATTCTTAGAAAATATATGCCTGAATGCGGCATAACAACTGATATTATTGTTGGTTTTCCGGGAGAAACCGAAGAAGATTTTGTCCAGAGCTGCGACTTTGCTAAAAAAGTTAATTTCTCTAAAATACATGTTTTTCCATATTCACCTAAAAAAGGCACTCCAGCGGCCGAAATGAAAAATCAGATACCTGCTGAAATTAAGAACAAAAGAGCCAATGAGCTTATTAAAATAAGTGATGGTATGGAAGACGAATTTATAAAAAAGCATATTGGAAAAGTAATAGATGTTTTATTTGAAAAAAGTGAAAATGGATATTTTGAAGGCCATACTTCAAATTATATTCATGTAAAGGCCGAAAGTAAAAATAATATTAGAAACATGATATTGCCTGTTAAAATATTAAGCTGCAATAATAAAATAGCTATAGGAGAAATTTGTATTTAATAGCATTTGCTGCTGAATATTGTAAATTAGTAGAAAAAGTTAGACTTAAATAGTATTTGCATTAATATTAAAATTATATTATCATTATTTTATATCAGGGAGAGTGACGGATATGGACAAAAACATGAACGAAACAATGAAATTCAGTGCTGTTGAAAAAGAAAACGATTCCGAAGCGAGAAAAATACTTGTTTCTGTATACACTGCCCTGGCAGAAAAGGGCTATAACCCAGTTAACCAAATAGTGGGATATATACTTTCAGGGGACCCTACATATATTACAAGCCATAATAATGCAAGAGTTATTATAAGAAGGCTTGAAAGAGACGAGCTTTTGGAAGAACTTGTTGACAATTACATTAAAAACAATTCGTAATATATTAAAAGGGTGATTTTTTGAGAATACTTGGACTTGATTACGGTGACAAAACAGTGGGTGTTGCCGTAAGTGATATTTTTGGCTGGACTGCTAAAGGTGTGGAAATTATAAGGCGAAATAATCCGCAGGAGCACAAACAGTCATTAGGCAGAATATCACAGCTAATTGATGAGTACGGTGTTGAAAAAATTGTATTAGGCTATCCTAAAAACATGGATGGCACAGAAGGCGACAGGTGTGCAAAAACACTTGAGTATAAAAAACGTTTGGAAAACAGATTTAAAAACATACCAGTTATTTTGTGGGACGAGCGTTTAAGTACAGTGGCGGCGCAAAGATTTCTGCATGAGGCCGATTTTGACATTAAAAAAAGCAAAAGCGTTATTGATAAGATGGCGGCTGTTTATATATTACAAGGCTATCTTGATTCTATAAGTACTAAGGAGGATACAAAATGACAGAAAATGATGACGAA
The DNA here is from genome assembly GCA_944377425.1 of uncultured Clostridia bacterium. GTDB lineage: Bacteria > Bacillota > Clostridia > Lachnospirales > Anaerotignaceae > Neoanaerotignum_A. The sequence goes on along the minus strand of CALWEX010000074.1, from coordinate 4,704 downwards.
TTAATGGAGGAGTTTGAAACAGTAACTCTCACAGACGAAGACGGATGTGAAATTGAGTTTGCAATTATAGATAGTTTGGAAAACGAAGGCAATACTTATATTTTAGCTGTTGAAACACAAATGCTTGATGATGATGAGTCAGAAGCAGCACTCTTTAAAAAAGTAAAAACTGATGATGGCGAAGATGCATACGAAATAATAGAAGACGATACAGAGTTTGACAGGATTGCAGAGCTTTTCCAGTCATCAGGCAGTGAATACGATGTTGAGATAGACGAATAATAAACAATAAATTGCTTAAAGGCTGTTAATTACGCGGGGGGATTAGCCGGACGCCTAAAAAAGCTTGTCCTTCTGCCTTTATTTTTGTGTCCGTTTTAAGGTAAAGAGTAATTACAGACTATAAAGCTAAATAGAATATTAAATAAATACAAACTGTTCGGAAAACGAATTTTTAAAAGGAGGGTTATTTTTGGCATCAAAAAAACCAAAATTAAAGGTTATATCTCTTGGCGGGCTTCATGAGATCGGAAAAAACATGACTGTTATAGAGTATAACCAGGATATAATAATAATCGACTGCGGTCTGGCGTTCCCGGAAGATGATATGCTGGGCATAGATATGGTAATACCGGATATTACTTATCTTCAGAAAAACGCTGATAAAGTACGCGGTATAGTTCTTACTCACGGACACGAGGATCATATAGGGGCTTTGCCGTATATTTTAAAAGAACTTAATGTTCCAGTTTTTGGAACACTTCTTACAATAGGTCTTTTAGATAACAAGCTTAAAGAACATGGAATACTTGACACTTCAATAAGGCATGTTGTGGTTCCGGGCGAGACAATTAAGCTTGGTCAGTTAAAGGTAGAGTTTATTCATACAAACCATTCTATAGCAGACGCTGTGGCTCTTGCGATTCACACACCACTTGGAGTTATTATCCATACAGGGGATTTTAAAATAGACTACACACCTATAGGCGGAGAAGTAGCTGATTTACAGAGATTTGCTCAATTAGGCAAAGAGGGCGTACTGCTTCTTTTAAGCGACAGCACCAACGCTTCAAGAAAAGGCTTTACAATGTCTGAAAAATCCGTTGGTCTTGTTTTTGACAGAATATTCGAGGAAACACCTGATAACAGAATAATGATTGCAACATTCTCGTCTAACATACACAGAATACAGCAGATAGTGGATTCTGCCGTTAAATACAACAGAAAAGTAGCTATTATAGGCAGAAGTATGCTTAATGCCGTAAAAACATCTATAGAGCTTGAGTACTTGGATATACCTGAAAATACAATAATTGATATATCCGAAATTAGAAATTACAGCGACAATGAGCTTGCCATAATTACTACAGGTACACAGGGTGAGCCTATGAGTGCCCTTTCCAGAATAGCATCATCTGAACATAAGCAGGTAGCTGTTAAGCCAGATGATAAGATTATAATAAGCGCTTCAAGCATACCTGGAAATGAAAAAATGATTTCTAAGGTTATAAATGAGCTTTTAAAACGCGGTGCTGATGTAGTTTATGAAGGTATTGCCGATGTGCATGTTTCAGGCCATGCCTGCCAAGAGGAGCTTAAGCTTATGCTTGCCCTTACAAAGCCTAAATACTTTATGCCGGTACATGGCGAGTTTATGCACCTTTCAAGCCATAAAGAGCTGGCCATAAGCATGGGTATACCAAAAGAAAATATATTCCTTATGCGTATAGGCGATGTACTGGAAATTTCTAAAAACGACGCTAAAATAAATGGCACTGTGCCTTCAGGTCAAGTGCTTATAGACGGTCTTGGTGTTGGAGATGTAGGAAATATTGTACTGCGTGATAGACGCCATTTATCCGAAGACGGCCTTATGGTGGTTGTTGTTACTATGGAAAAAGAGTCAGGCGATATACTTGCAGGGCCGGATATTATTTCAAGAGGATTTGTATATGTTAGAGAATCTGAAGATTTAATGGAAGGAGCTAAAAAAGCTGTTACAAATGCTCTTTATGATTGTGACTACAGGAGTTCTACAGGCTGGTCTTATATTAAAAATGTAATTAAAGACGCTTTAAAAGATTATGTATGGCAGGAAACAAAAAGAAGCCCTATGATTTTACCTATAATTATGGAAGTATAACTGAATAATTATATAAACGTCTTTTTAATGCCTGTTTTTGGTATTTTAAAGACGTTTTTTGTTGTATTAAGCTAAAAAGATTTAATTAAACTATCATTATATAATAAATATAGACAATGCTTTTTTAATTGTGTATACTAATTAAAGACATAGGGGTGATTTTTTGGCAGAGAGCATATCCGAAATTAAAAATATTTATTCAAGAACAGACATTAAAGACTTACCTGAATTTATTGAATCTTTAAAAAACGATAATCGTAAAGGCGTTTTAAATATTATTAATTCTGCAAACAAAAAATATAATGCTTATCTGGAAGAAATGGAGCGCCTTAAAGCAATTACATATTACGAAAATCAGTGCCGCCAAAACGGTTATAAATTAATTGCCGGTATTGATGAAGTAGGCAGAGGGCCTTTAGCAGGCCCTGTAGTTACTGCGGCCGTTATATTAAAAGAAAATGACTTAATAGAAGGCATTAACGATAGTAAAAAACTTAGTGCCGCAAAAAGGAAAAGTCTTTATGATATAATAACAGATAGGGCAATATCTTATGCCTTTGGTGTTGTATCCTCAGAAGAAATAGACAGTATCAATATTTTGCAGGCAACATATAAAGCTATGCGTCAGGCTTTAGCTTCTTTAAATGTAAAACCTGATTTTGTACTGGCTGATGCTGTTACAATACCGGATATTGATATTAAACAGCAGAGTATTATTAAAGGAGACGCCAAAAGTATATCAATAGGTGCGGCAAGTATTATAGCAAAAGTTTACCGTGACAGAATGATGGACGAATATGCCAAAATATATCCTGAATATGGTTTTGAGCAGAATAAAGGCTATGGCTCACAAAGCCACATTGAAGCAATTAAAAAATACGGACCATGCCCTATACATAGAAAGACTTTTATTAAAAATTTTGTTTGAGGCTTATAAATGAAAGAACTTAACAAAGCAAAAGGCGCTTACGGCGAGGATTTAGCTTGCAGAGAGCTTGAAAAAAACGGATATGTAATTCTGGAAAGAAATTACCGTTACCGAAACGGTGAGATTGATATAATAGCTGAAAAAGACGGAATAATAATTTTTGTTGAAGTTAAGTTTAGAACAAGCACTAAAAACGGCATGCCTTGTGAAGCTGTAGATTTTAAAAAGCAGAAAAAGATTATAAATACAGCTTTAATGTATATACAGCAGAAAAATTTATTAGATAGCTCTTTTAGGTTTGATGTAATAGAGGTTTTAGCACTTGATACAGTTAAGATAAGGCATATAAAAAACGCTTTTTGGGAGTAAAAATATGAGAATAAAAAATGTAAATGGTGTAGAGTTTTGCATATTTGAAAATATAGAATCAACAGGACTTGTAAATCATTGCTTTACTACAAGAAAAGGCGGAGTAAGCCAAGGTGTATTTGAAAGCCTTAATGTAAGCTATTCAAGAGGCGATGATAAAAGCAATGTTGATGAGAACATGAGAAGGCTCTCTGAAGCAGTAGGTTTTGACACAAATAAAATCGTATCTGGCCACCAGATACACAAAACCGAGGTTTTACAGGCAGATTATAGCCATTGTTTAAAAAGTATAAGCGGTTATGACGGATATATAACAGATAAACCTGGCATTGTCCTTTGTACATTTCATGCTGACTGTGTTCCGCTGTTTTTTGTAGACCCGGTTAAAAAAGTTATAGCTCTTTCTCATTCCGGCTGGAGAGGAACAGCGCAGAAAATGGCTCAGGTTACAGTTAATAAAATGAAAACACTTTACGGCTGTAAAGTCGAAAATATTTTGGCGGGCATAGGACCTTCTATAGGCAAGTGCTGTTTTCAGGTAGATAAACCTGTTGTTGATGAATTTAATAAAAACATGGATTTTGCCATGGAATATATTTTGCCGGATATGGAAAGTGAAAATCACTATAAGGCGGATTTGTGGCAGATAAACAAACGCCTTATGATTGAAAGCGGATTAAAAGAAGAAAATATAGAAGTTACAGATAAATGTACTATGTGCTGTGATGATTTATTCTTCTCGCATAGAAGAATGGGAGATAAACGTGGAAGCATGGCGGCTTTTATGTCACTTAAGGAGTTTTAACATTGGAAAACAGTGAAAATGTAATTATAAAAGTTGAAAAAGGAAGTATTGCCGAAGAGCTTGGTATTGAGCCAGGTGATGTGCTTAAAGCAATTAATGGTAAGCCTGTACTTGATGTTTTTGATTACAGGTATTTAATAAATGATGAGTATATAGAGCTTACTATTAAAACAAAGCAGGGCGGAGAGTGCGTTGCTGAGGTAGAAAAGGAATACTATGAAGATTTAGGCATAGTTTTTGAATCCGGCCTTATGGATAATGCCAAAAGTTGCAGTAACAAATGTATATTCTGCTTTATAGACCAGTTGCCTAAAGGCATGAGGGAAACTTTGTATTTTAAAGATGATGACTCAAGGCTTTCGTTTTTGCAGGGTAACTATGTTACACTGACAAACATGAAAGAAAAAGACCTTGACAGAATAATATACTATCATCTTTCGCCTATTAATATATCTGTGC
>CALWEX010000073.1 GCA_944377425.1 uncultured Clostridia bacterium | reverse complement strand
AAGTTATTGCTTTGCCTATTAAAACAACAGGATGTGGAATACTATATGGGTCGCCTAAAATTAAATCAATTAAAAAACCAATTAATATACATAGTGTTATTTCATTCATTACTAATCCTTTTAATACTTAAAAACTTATTTGTGTTTATATCAAAATCGCCTAAAATACAATCACCGTTTTTTATTTGGTAGTCATAAAAATTACCACCATAAAACTTTTCAAAAACAGCCATTATAACTCCGCCATGGGTAATAACTGCGGAGTTGCTATAATTATTTTTTATCATATCATTTATAATTTCATTAAAAGCTTTTTCACAGCGTATTTTAAATTTTTCCGGGTCTTCACCATTTGGAAAAGGTATTTTTCCGCCGCTTTCAAGCCAAGAAATATAATAAGAATTATTTTTAAGTTCCTCGTAGTTTTTGTATTCAAAATCCCCAAAGTCAGTTTCTTTAATATCATTAACAATTACAATTTTATTTTTAGGAAAAATTATATTACTTGTCTGTATACATCTTTTTAAAGGACTTGAATAAACGATATCCACATCAGGAGAATTAATAAAACCAAGTTTTTGAACAGCTTCATTTGTAATGCTCTCGTCAGTTAAGCCTACATATCTTTTTTCTGTATTTCCCTTTGTCTGTCCATGGCGAAAAAAATATATATCCATAATATCAGCCTTTAATTTTTACTCCTAAACCAAACATTACATTATACACCTCGTCAGCAGCCTGAGCCAAAATGCAGCATGTCCTGCCTGTAATTTCTCTTAATTTTCGTTCTTTATCGTCAATAGGCACTACACCGCAGCCGGTTTGGTCTATAATTATAATTTTATTTTTAAGGCTTTCCAAAGTATTTAAAATATACTCCTCAGGGTTTAAGCCTTCATCATGCCATTTTTTTATAATATCGTTAAATTTATAAATTACTTTTTTATTATTCCAATTTAAGTTATTTCCTGTAAAACAAATATCGTCTTTACCTAACTTAAAATTTTTACATACAAAATCCAGCTTATGCTGATATACACCACCAGTAATAAGTATCATTTTACACCTCAAAATTATCTGCCAAACACTGTTGCGCACAAAAGTGCCGCCAATTCGCATATTTGCAGAAAATATCCTTCCAAATCCCCTGTAATGCCGCCAAACTCATTATACGAAAAATACCTGTAATAACCAAAAACGCAGAGCGTTGACAAAACACAAACAAAGCCGCATTTTCCGTCTTTTAATATAAGCCAAAGAGCAGTTAAAACAAATATGGCAACAAGTACGCTTCTTGTAAATTCCACATCTGCCGAATCCGCAAATGTAAAAAGCAAGCCTTCTTTTTTGGCACATTTAAAAGTAACCGCTGCAAAACCGCTTAAAGCACGGGACAGTATAAAACACTTAGCAAAAGCAAAAATCCCTTTTGGTCCCGCCTGATAAACAGCACCAAAATAAACTATCATATACACAATAATTGATATAACACTAAAAGCACCTATATGAGGGTCACTAAGTATTTTTAGCTTTTTTTCTTTACTGCCATAAGATTTTCTTGCGTCGCTTGTATCCATAAATCCGTCAATATGTATACCGCCTGTTATTAAAACAGGCAAAACAGTTATAATGCAGGCAACAAACAAATCACCAAAACCTGCATATTTTAAAAATGTATATATAAGACACTGAAAAAAGCCTATAATAAGACCTATAACAGGAAAAAAACAAAGAGCATATTTCATATTAGCTTTATCAAAATCTATTTCCGGCACCGGAAGCTTTGAAAACATAGAAAGAGCCATAAAAAATGAGTTAAGCATTTTCTCACCTCTTTTTATAATAAACAGGGCATGACGCTACTATATCTATTACCTCGTCTGCCATTGATGCAATTTGATAATTAATTTCACCTAATGCTTTTAAATACTCCATAGTTTTTGGAAGATAAAAAACACCATCCTCAAATACATTATCAGTTACAATAATTGTATTTTCGCATGTTTTGCAAAGTTTATTAACACCACTTAAAACCTCAACATCAGCTTTTTTGCCGCTGCCATTTTTCGAAAACATCTCGTTTGCAAGTAGTGTTGAAAGGCTTTCCAATATTACCGTTGAACCTTTAGGAAGCCAAATATCCTTAATATTAGTAAATTTTTCAATAGTAATAAATCCTTTGCCTTCACGCAGTTTTATATGGCGCTCTATTCTGTTTTTTGCTTCTTTTCCATAAGGCTCCATAGTGGCTATGTAATAAAGCTTTTTGCTCTTAAATTCAAGGCACAATTTTTCAACAAAAGCGCTTTTGCCGCTGGAGCTTCCGCCAGATACCAAAATTATCATAATTATTCCTTTTCATAATCCTTATAGTTTTCCATTTTAAAATCCTCAAATGTGCTCATTTTATTATACACATCACAAGCCATTTGAAAAAGAGGTATAACAGCAACAGCACCTGTTCCTTCACCAAGGCACATTTCGCATTCCAAATAAGTTTCAATTCCGGAAGCTTTAATAACAGCATTTACAGATGGTTCAGCACTTATATGTGACCCGAATATATAGTTTTTGCTTAAAGGCTCTATTTTTTCAGCCATAAGTGCCGCAACTGTTGAAATTAAACCGTCACACACAACTGGTATTTTATAAACTGCTCCGCCTAAAAAAACTCCTGTTAAAGCTGCTATTTCAAGTCCACCACAAGAAGCTAAAACGCTTATGTAATCATCTTTTTTATAACTACTTAAAACACGGCTGATTGTTTTATCTACAACCTGGATTTTTCTGCTATAGCCTTCTTTAGAGAGCCCTGCGCCTTTACCTGTAGCTTCTTTTGCGCTTAAGCATGTATAAATTGCGGCTAAAATGCTGCTTGGTGTAGTATTGCCAATACCCATTTCCCCGGTAGCTATTATATTGTAGCCTTTTTCTTTAAGCTCTTTTACACATTCAATACCTGTTAAAACAGCTTTTTCACATTCGTCTTTTGTCATAGCATTGCAAAGCAATATATTTTCAGTGCCCTTTTTTATTTTTCTATCACAAACTTTAAAAGGCAAAAGCTCTTTATTTTCGTATGTATCACAGTTTATGCCCACATCAACAGGAAAAACGTCAACACCGGCAAATTTCGACATAACAGTTACTGTTGTTTCGGAATTTTGAAAACTGTCAGCTACAATTTTTGTAACAGAGCTGTCAGTTTGTGTAACACCCTCACTAACAACACCATGGTCACCGCACATAACCAAAAGTGCAGGCTTTGAAATATCAACTTTTCCACTTTTTTGGCTTATTGCTGCCATACGTGAAACAGCTTTTTCAAGCTTACCAAGGCTTTTTAATGGCTTAGCTATATTGTCCCACCTTTTTTGCGAAAGTACAAGTATACCTTCATTTAAAGGCTCAATTAAATTTATGTAATCACTTAAATTCATTATAGCACCTGCTTTTAAACTCAATACATCTGTTTAAATAATTATTAACAGCTTCTAAATTAGAATAAAAATATAAATGAGGAAACCCTGCATACATATTCTCATTTGTAAAAGCACACTCCCAGTTTCTGCCCGTAAGCGGCTTTTGTGCCTTAAAACTGTTTCCTTCATTTTCACAATGATAATAATGAAATTCGTGTCCTTTAAGCTTTGTTCCAGCTTTTCCAAAAACAGAGTTTTTCTGTGCCATTAATTCCACATATCCAAAATGATTAAGCCTATTTGTATTTTGGCAGAGTGAATTAAAAATTCCGCACATTTCAAAAATACCTTCATCTGTTTTAATTGCCTTATTCAAATACATGAAACCGCCGCACTCAGCAATAAGTGGAATACCGTTATTTATAGCTTTTATTATGCTGTTTTTAGTTTTTGTATTTTCAGAAAGTTCTTTTGCAAAAAGCTCTGGGTATCCGCCGCCTATTATTAAACCATTTGCATTGTTTGGAATACTTTCGTTTTTAAGCGGTGAAAAATACTCTATTTCAGCTCCAGCTTTTATCAA
>CALWEX010000072.1 GCA_944377425.1 uncultured Clostridia bacterium | reverse complement strand
TTTGAGTCAAAATATTCGGAAATAACTTTTACACCGAACTCTTCCTCAAAATTCGCAATTACATCTTCCCCAACATATTCACCCCAGTTATAAAACTTAAGAGTGTCAGAGCCGTATTTCTCCACAGCGTCTGATGATGATGTTGCGCTTGAACCACAGCCGGAAAGCGCTACTGCTGCAATAAGAGATGCAGCCAATATTATTTTTTTCATTCTTTTACTCCTCCCCTTCGTTTAAGTACAGGTATAATATTTATAAGCACCAGAACAACCGTTATAATAAGTATAATAATGGTTGAAAGGGCGTTTATAGATGGATTAATACGCTTACTCATTGTATAAACAAGTATAGATATATTGCTTACACCGTTTCCCGTTACAAAGTACGAAATTATAAAGTCGTCAAAAGACATTGTAAAAGCCACTAATGCTCCCGAAACTATTCCAGGCATTATCTGCGGTATTATAACTTTTATAAGCGCCTGCCATGGTGTAGCACCTAAATCCAGTGCCGCGTCCGCAAGGTTAGGGTCAAGGCTTCTGAGCTTAGGGTTAACACTGAGCATAACATAAGGAATACAGAACATAATATGTGCCAAAAGCATTGTAAAATATCCCTTCTGTACTCCTAAAGCGCTAAAGAGCATTAAAAGGCTTATAGCTGTTACAATTTCCGGGTTCATAATAGGAAAGTCATTTATTCTTTCCACAATATTTTTAAGCACCTTATTTGATTTTGAAAGGCCTATAGCCGTAATTGTACCTACAACTGTTGAAATAATTGTAGCAAGCACAGCTATTGATATAGTAGTCCATAAAGCACTCATCATATCCCGGCTGGAGAACATTTTTTCATACCAAGTAAGTGAAAAACCGCTCCAATGGGTAAGTGATTTTTTGCTGTTAAACGAAAAAACCACTGTGTAAACAATAGGCATATAGAAGAATATCATTATACAAATCATAAAAAGTTTTGAAAATATCTTTTTATTTTTCATTACTTCTTGTCTCCTCCTTCCATAGCCTCGCCTTTATCTATTTTCTTTGTAATATACATAGAAATCATAATTATAACAGCCATTATAAGGGATATGGCACTACCGAAATTCCAGTCTCCTGCTGTAAGGAACTGATTTTCTATTACATTTCCTATAAGTACATACTGACCGCCGCCTAAAAGCTTTGGTATAAAGAAGCTGGATACCGCCGGAAGAAAAACAAGTGTTATACCACTTATAACTCCCGGTATAGAAAGCGGAAGTGTTACTCTTAAAAATGCCTGAACCTTATTTGCGCCTAAATCGCTGGCAGCTTCCAAAAGGCTTTTGTCCATTTTAGTGAGTGATGTGTAAATCTGTAATATCATAAATGGTATAAAGTTATACACCATACCAACTATAACCGCAAAGCTTGTGTGCAGCATTTTAACTGGACCTATACCTATTAAACCCAGTATAGTGTTAATAATGCCATCGTCCTGCAAAATTCCCATCCATGCATATGTTCTAACAAGCATGTTTATCCATGTAGGTATTGTAACAAGCAGTATAAGCATAACTTTTTTACGGCCTTCTGCATTGGCTATAATATAAGCTGCCGGATAACCAAGCAAAACACAAATAATTGTTGTGGCAATAGCTATTAAAAGTGAACGTCTTAAAACATCAAGGAATATGGCATCACTAAAGAACTTTCCGAAGTTTTCAAATGAAAACTTAATTGTAGCCACATCATTTCCAGTTTTGGTAAAGGCGTAAACAAGTATAAGCAGCATAGGCAATACAATAAGCAGACAAATCCAAACTATATATGGATAGGCCATTGTCCTGAATTGCTTCATTTTCAGTTTCCTCCTTTACTCATTATGTGAATATCTTCCGGTTCAAATGTAAGACCTACAATATCGCCTTCCTTATGTTCTCTTGTTGTATCAATTTTGTATTCATAACCTTCTGTTTTAAATGTTACAGAATATACTCCCGGAACAATATTCTCTGGGTCAAAGTCGTAGTCAACCTCTGTAATGTCAACCTCTGTATCATCATCAAGGCTCCAAGCAGAAGCGTTTGCCCATGTTTTAAGGTCTGTTTCAAGGGCAATACTTTCTTTAATTTCGTCTGTCTTTTTAAAGAAATTAACAGCAAAAATTTCTTCGTTATATTCTGTGCTTACTTTTTTGTTCTGGTCTGCCACTATCATGTTTGCAGTAACCATTGTTCCGGCTGATGTAGAGAAAGTAACAGGATAAGTACCGTTTTGAGGGCTTATTTTATACTCAACCTTGCTTATTGAAACAAACTCGTCTGTTTCAGGGTTCCATGCCTGAGCGTCAGCTCTGGCTATAATATCAGCCTCTGTAAGCTCTGCTACGTCCTCGGCGTCAAGGTAAAAGTCGTTGGCACTCATTCTTTCATTAGCCTTCATATTAAATATAGAATTATCCTCTGAAACATGCATTTTAACTGTTATGCTTGTTCCGGAGCGTGTTTCAACAACAGTTTCATAATGAACGCCTTTAAAAAGAACAGACTTAACTACGCCTCTTAATTTTCCTTTTTCTTTAGGTACTATTTCAAGGTCTTCCGGTCTTATAACAACATCAACTTTTTCGTTTGGCTCAAATCCGCCGTCTACACACTCAAAGTGCTTATCCTCGAATATTACTTCTTTGTCTTGAACCATTACACCGTCTATAATATTGCTTTCGCCTATAAAGTTTGCTACAAACACATTTTTAGGCTCGTTATAAATATCAGTTGGTGTACCTATCTGCTGAATTTCGCCATCTTTCATAACAACTATCTTGTCAGACATTGTAAGGGCTTCTTCTTGGTCGTGGGTTACATATATAAATGTAATACCTACTTCCTGCTGTATTTTTTTAAGCTCATGCTGCATTTCTTTTCTAAGCTTAAGGTCAAGAGCACCCAAAGGCTCGTCAAGAAGAAGCACTCTAGGCTCATTTACAAGGGCTCTGGCTATAGCTATCCTCTGCTGCTGACCACCGCTTAAAGCTGTAACGCTTCTTTTGCCATACTCCTCAAGACCAACAAGTTTAAGCATACGCATAACTTTTTGCTGTATAACGTCTTTAGGCTCTTTTTTGATTTTAAGGCCAAAAGCTACGTTATCGTATACATTCATATTAGGGAAAAGAGCGTATTTTTGGAAAACAGTGTTAATTTCTCTTTTATACGGCTCAACATTAGTTATTTCTTGGTCGCCAAATATAACCTCGCCTTCATTCTGTTTAAGAAATCCGCCCAAAATCCTTAAAAGAGTTGTTTTGCCACAGCCTGATGGGCCTAAAAGTGTTACAAACTCGTTTTCGTAAATATCAAGGTTAATGCCTTTAAGCACAAGCTGTCCGTCAAATTCCTTTACAATGTTTTTAAACTGAATAAGTTTTACCGGCTCCAATTTTAAGTCCTCCTTTTTAGAATAAAGGCGGCGTAGACACCCAAATAAGCTTTGCCGCTGTTTTCCTGTCGTTTCTTATATAATGAAAATTCTTTCCGTTAAGATAAAAAGTCTCGCCTTTTTTAACTGTATATTCTTTATCACCGTTTACAAGTGTTACACGGCCTTCCAGTACATAACCGAACTCCTCGCCATCGTTTGGCTGAACCTCAAACGTTTTCATTCCCGGTTCTATTTCAATCATAACCGGCTCCATTTCGTTTTTCTGTGAGTTAGGCACAATCCAATTAACAGTATAGCCCTCTCTTTCGTCTACAAAAAAATCGTCCGTGCTGAAAACTGCCTTTTCGTCACGGTCTTCTTTAAAAAACTCGCCGAGAGTAGTGCCCAAAGCCTCAAGAATATCGTAAAGAGTAGCTATTGAAGGTGACGTAAGGTTTCTTTCAACTTGTGATAAAAAGCCTTTTGTAAGCTCACAACGGCTTGCCAGTTCCTCAAGAGTAAGACATTTTTTTAATCTCAGCTGTTTTATTTTATATCCAATATCCATTAAACAGCCCTCCAATCGGATTAGATATACTAAACAAATCAATTATTTTTACTAAACCAAAAACATTATACTATAACTTTTTGCAATTTCAATATTCTTTAAACAATTTATTTAATTTTATTAAACTCATACAATAGAAAATACCTTTGTACTGACAAGTTTATACAAAATTTGCAAAAAAATACCAGCCATGATATTGTACCTTTAAATATACAGCTGGTTTATAAAAATATATATTAAATTTTACATTACTAAACAAATTTTACTTATTTTTAAACTTTGAAACCATAGTATAAACGCCATATAATCCCATAGCCATGCCATATATTCCCATAATTCTTTTAGCCGTTGGTATAGCTGTATTTTTAATAAACATTACTCGTTTTACGGTTTTTTTTACTTTCATTTTATAACCCCTTTCTCCACAAAAATCAAACAATGTATTGAATAACACATTCCGTTCTGATACTATTTATATATAAAGGAGAATGCTTATGATAAAATTAATAGCTTCTGATTTAGACGGAACACTTTTAACAACTAATAAAGAGCTTACGCCGCGCCTTAAAAAATCCCTTGATAAAGCCGCTCAAAATGGTGCACTGTTTGTTCCTGCAACAGGCAGAACATTATGCGCCATACCCCAGTATGTTAAAGATATACCTTCTGCAAAATATATAATAACATCTAACGGCGCATGTGTATATAAAAAAGGCTCTAATACGCCTATATTTAAAGAATGTCTTATGCCGGAGCAGGTAGAAATAGTATACAGCGCCGCTTCTCAGCTCGATACGGTTATAGAAGTATTTGCAGACGGAATAGCATATATAGGAAAAAACCATTTTGAATATTTGCAGCAATTTGGCATAACCGGCCGCAGAGCCAACTATATTAAAACAACAAGAACAGTAGTGCCTGACATATACTCACTTCTTCACTCCAATATCGAGAACATAGAAAATATAAACGTTATATTCAACAATATGAGCCTAAGGGAAGAATTTAGGGCAGATATTAAAAATTCAATCGACGCCTTCGTTACTTCTTCTTCAACAGATAATATAGAAGTAAGCTCATCAAAAGCTGCAAAAGGCAATGCTTTAAAAAACTTGTGTCAAATGCTGGGTATTAAAAACAATGAAGTTATAGCCTTTGGCGATAGTGAAAATGACATTGATATGCTGGAGTTTGCCGGAACCGGTGTTTTAATGAAAAACGCTGATAACAGCCTTAAAACCCAAGGCCTTATTGTTTCCTCATCCTGCGATGATTATGGTGTTGCCAGAATACTTGAGGATATATTTTAATTAACTTAAAAACCACATAATAAAACTAAAAACAAAACCACAGCAAAAGATAAATTCTTTTAAACTGTGGTTTTATTATTTTTCACTTAAAGTATTTTTATTAAAATCCTTCTATATTAATAACTCTTGTGGCAAAGTTTCTGCCCAAGGCCTGACGGCAAATTCTGCCGAACATTTCTGTCTGGTCGCTTACATAAAACTCGTTTTCAGGTTCTCTTTCTTTAAGCCGTGCCATATCGTTTTTTAAAAGATAATCTTTTAAAACAAGTGCCGTTTCGTAAGCAGGGTCAACAAGTGTTACATTATCTCCCACAGCTTTTTTAATACATTCCCTTAAAAGCGGATAATGTGTACAG
>CALWEX010000071.1 GCA_944377425.1 uncultured Clostridia bacterium | reverse complement strand
ACTTTGGGTTTTGGTTTATTTTCAACTGTTCAGTTTTCAAGGTTCAATGTCTTTTTTCGCTTCAAGCTCTCGCCGTCAGCGTTATTTATATTACCAGATTTCTCATTTTTTGTCAAGAACTTTTTTTTATTTATTTTTTTTCAAGTTCTTAACTTAAATTTGAAATTTTCCGGTTTGTTTGTTGCCTTTATTTTACCGACAACGATGATTTATTATACTCGCCTTTTAAAAAATGTCAATACTTTTTTTCAAGTTTTTTTCATTTCTTTTTTTAGCTTTTAAATCTCTCGTTTTCGCTTTTGTTTTTCAGCGGCAACGAATATTTATTATACTCACTTTCCTTATTTTGTCAACACCTTTTTTCAATTTTTTTCAAAAAGTTTTTTGAATACAAAAAAGCATTGGAAATACAAGTATTCCCAATGCTTTTACCAAGCTTTTACTTTTCCAATTCATCCATCCAAACAGTATTTACGGCATCACTTGGCATTCTCCAGTCACCTCTTGGTGAAAGATTAATTGTACCTACCTTTGGTCCATCTGGCAGACAAGACCTTTTAAACTGCTGCGAGAAAAATCTCCTATAAAAGTTCTTAAGCCATTTGAGTATTGTTTCTTTATCATAAACACCATCAAAAGCCTTTTGTGCCAAAAACTCAATCTTCTTTGGGCTGAATCCAAATCTTACAACATAATATAAAAAGAAATCATGCAGCTCATATGGTCCAACAATGTCCTCTGTTTTCTGATTAATTTCACCATTTTCATCTGGTGGAAGGAGCTCTGGACTTACAGGCGTATCAAGAACATCGAATAATATATTTTTAGAATTCTCATCTAATTGGCTGTTTTGAGCTACATATTTAACAAGTACCCTTACTAATGTTTTAGGCACCCCGGCATTTACACCATACATAGACATATGGTCACCATTATAAGTAGCCCAGCCAAGAGCAAGCTCAGATAAATCTCCGGTACCTACAACTAAACCGTTGTTTTTGTTAGCCAAATCCATTAAAATCTGTGTTCTTTCTCTCGCCTGAGTATTCTCGTAAGTTATATCATGTTTGTTTAAGTCATGCTCTATTTCCTTAAAATGAAGTATTGCTGATTCTTTAATTGAAATTTCTTTAGTAGAAATACCAAGAGATTTCATTAAATTAATTGCATTATTATATGTCCTGTCGGTTGTGCCAAAACCAGGCATTGTAACACCTAAAACAGTTTTTCTCTCTATTCCTAAATAATCACAAGCCTTAACAGCAACCAAAAGAGCTAAAGTAGAGTCTAAGCCTCCAGATATGCCTATAACAAGTGATTTGGTTCCTGTATGCAATATTCTTTTAACAAGACCCGCCACCTGTATGTTAAATATATCTTCGCATCTTTCAAGAAGCATACTGTCGTTATCAGGCACAAACGGCATCCTTTTAATGCTGCGTTCAAGTGTTTCTTCATTCCATTGAGTAATGTCAATGTCAATATACCTGTATTCAGTATTAATTTCAGGCTTAATTAAATCAGTAAAGCTTGTATTTTTCTTTCTGTCATTATATATTTTTTCAACATCAATATCCGCACAAATAAACTGGCTGTTATAAAAGAAACGCTTATTCTCACAAAGTACAGAACCATTTTCACAAATAAGGGCATGTCCGCTAAAAACAATATCCTGTGTAGACTCTCCCATTCCAGCTGAAGCATATACATATCCGCATATAGCAGATGCAGATTGCTGAGAAACCAGCTTTCTCCTATATTCATTTTTAGCTGCCAGCTCATTACTTGCCGATAAATTAAATATAACCGAAGCACCATTAAGGGCATGATATGATGAAGGCGGCACAGGGCACCATAAATCTTCGCATAACTCAACTCCAAATGTAAACTCAGGCTTATTCTTATCTCTGAATAATATTTTGGCTCCAACAGGAACAGTTTGTCCGCAAAAAGTTATTTCTTTGCTTACAGCTTCATTAGCCGACGCAAACCATCTTTTTTCGTAAAACTCACCATAGTTAGGAATATATGTTTTAGGTATAAGAGCCAGTATTTTTCCTTTGTATAAAACAGCAGCACAATTAAATGTACGGCAGTCCATTTCAACCGGAAGTCCTAATATAATATACATGTCTGTATCAGATGTATGCTTTGCAATATCAAATACAGACTTTTCGCATGCGTCAATTAATGTTTTTTGCAAAAACAAATCTCCACATGTGTAAGAACTTATACACAGCTCAGGAAATACTAAAGCTCTAATATTCTTTTTTTTCGCTTGCTCAATAACATTTAAAATTTCTTTAGTGTTAAAACCGCAATCTGCAACTTTAAGCTCAGGCACAGCTGCTCCAACTCGAAAAAAACCATACATATTTAATCACTCCGATTTATTAATTAAGTAAATTTAAAATTTTCTAAAAAGTCCAGTAACTTTGCCCAGTATAGTGCATTTTTCAACAATAATAGGCGACATAGCCGGATTTTCCGGCTGAAGTCTAATATGCCCGTTTTCGGCAAAAAATCTTTTTACAGTAGCATAGTCATCATCTATAAGAGCAACTACAATATCACCGTTTTCGGCACTTCTTTGCTGCTTTACCAGTATTAAGTCCTTATCAAATATACCAGTATTAATCATGCTTTCGCCTCTAACCTTAAGCATAAACATATTTTCGCCTGTAACATACTGTACAGGTATAGGAAATGTTCCGTCAATGTTCTCAACAGCAAGTATAGGTGAGCCAGCAGTAATTGTACCTATAATAGGCACATCAACTGCTTCCTGGCCAGTATTAAAAACAGGTTCTTCATCCAGTATTTCAATAGCTCTTGGCTTAGAAGGATCCCTGCGGATGTAACCTTTTTTCTCAAGCCTTGTTAAATGGCCATGAACCGTAGAAGTAGACTTAAGCCCTGTTGCGTCGCAAATCTCTCTTACAGAAGGCGGATAACCTTTTTCATGAACCTCTTTTTTTAAATAATCCAGAATTTCTTTTTGCTTTATTGATAAATCAGACATTAAACCACCTCTTTAACATAAATAAGCTATCAAAAATATATGCATCAAATGATAGAAATTAAAATATATCTAAATGTGTAAAATAAACATATTTTATTAATTATAACACATGTGCGTATAAAACACAAACATAAAAAACTTACGTTCGATATTTTGAAGAAATATATTGACAAGGAATATTTGTTCGTGTATATTGATTATATGTTCTAAAAATATTTTGGAGGTGTATTTTATGAGAAAATTTGTTTTTATAGTTTTATTTGTAACAACATTCGTTCTTATGTGCACGTTTGCCTCAGGGAATACAGCTCATAAAGAAGATGATGTTTATTACGAAATTCATTATATAAAAAGTGGAGATACTTTATGGGATATAGCATGCCTTTACTCTCAAGAAGGCACTGATATAAATTCATATGTAAACGAAATAAAAGCTTTTAATAAAATGAAAAATGACAATATAAATTCAGGGGAAAATATCATAATACCTATACATAAAAATAGTTAAGCCTATCTCAAACACAGTATTTATTTTATTATGTACTGTGTTTATTTTTTTATCATTATTAACCAATTTTAAAACCGCATAAAAAAATTTTTAAAGCTAATAATACTATCGCAACAAAAATTGAAACTTAAAAAGGAGTTGAATAAAGGTGGAAAAAAGAACAGATAAAAGAACAGAAAAAAGAGCAGAAAAGGATATGAAAAGAACAGAGTTTGCTCAGGAGTACAATTTTAACACAGATAAGCAAAGCACAACAAAATCTGACAAAACAAATAAAACAAACCGTATGTGCAAGTAATTAATAAACCTCTACAGCATAGTGATATTTAAAATTTAAAACCCTTAAAATGACGATTGCCAGAACACTTATTGCTGATTATTCTAAGCATATTTATTGCTGATTAATTTTAAAAATATTGTTCTGAAAATCAGTCATCCCATCTTTACCTTAGGCGGCCTTATTAAAAGGTCGCCTTTTCATTTTCTGTTTTATTACATTAATTAATCAACCTTTAAATTTCTAAACAAACTGCTAAACTATTAGCAAATTACAAACTAATTAACGCTTCTATTTTATAACTGTATCTAATTTCTTAATTATTATACCTGTTGCTTTAACGTTTTATAGTTAACTATTTTTGTGTTTAATGTTGCAAATAAAAAATAAGGCCGGTAAAATTTCCGGCCTTTGTGCGCTATAAAATTATAAATAAAAATCAAATTCTATTGTTTAATAAAGCCCTGCTCTGTCATTAATAACAAGCATTTTTAAAATTGAATATGTAAGCTCAAGCTCACCTTTATCATTTCCTTTTAAGTAACCTTTGTCAAGCAGCTTCTGAACCGTTGGCCTTGCCCATTCCGGCACTTCAACAGTCCAGTTATAAACTTTCTCCACTGGTTTATCACTCCATGTTTTCTTAAATTCTTCTGGTGTACCATATAAATTTTTAAGTGTTATTGTAGTACTTCCCCAGTAGGGAAGCTGAAAATGCGGCTTATCAACAGGACTTTTCCAGTTTCCGCCCCATTCAAGACCTATTTTCACTCCTATTGTTCCCACTAAATCAAAAAATCCGTCATTGTTATTGTATGCTCCTGTTCCATCATTGCGGTATATATCAAAAGCCGTTCCCCATTGATGATGCGAGCTGTAAGAACTTCCTTTAGCATTTGTTACAATGCTTCCTGGTGCTGTTCTGCCCTTTGCATATAATGCATCCTGTTCAGCTATAGAGCGATAGCATTCTCCTATTCCTATTAAAAGGCCCTGACCCCTGCAAGCTGAAACAATCTTTTCGGCTTTCTTCTGTAATTCAGGATGGCATAACGAAATATCCCTGCCCATTTAATCACCTTACTTTTTTGGCTCATTATAATTTAAAGCCTGAGCACTGTCACTTGCCCCAACTGTTGTTGGGTCTATAACAACACCAAATGCCACAAGTATATTTACAACTGCCGCTATAAGCTGAGTTGCCATATCCTGTGTAACTGGCGGCACAATATCAAACAATCCCAATACTTGATATATAAAAGCTAAAATTGCCAATAAAAATGTTACAAGCCACGTTTTGTTTTTAAACCTTACTTTCCAATTTATTTTCATTTTTATAAACCCCCGAATTCTTCCAAAGCATGTATTCTTTTCTCATGGTCATTAATAATATCATCTTGATTTTTGTTATGCTCCCAAATCCGCTTGTGGCTTTCTTTATTTTTCAATTCAAATTTGTCAAACTTTTCATTGAGCTGATTGCATGTGTTTGTCAACCGTTCGATAGCAGTTATAAGCTTTGCCAATGGTTTGCCTACTGTTAGGAATAATCCCACAAGCGCAATTATTACACCCACCACGCCCCATTGTGTCACTAAATCACCTTCCTTGGCCAATATAATATATTATAATTAAAATCATTATATAACTGTTTTACATACACTCTTTGTAAAGGTTATATATCTCAGGATAGAGCTTAAGGTCAATTTTAGTCCCGTTTTTCGTTTTGCTGCTGTTGTTTCCAACTACAGCAAAGTCAAGACCATAAACAACAACTGTCTGGCGTTTGTTATTGTATGTAATAACTGGATATCCACCTTTGCATTCTATTGTAGTTTTAACATATTTGCCATTTATTGAGTATTCTTTTGCTGCTTCAGTGTCTTTATCAACAACTTTAAGTATTCCTGCTTTAGTAATATAAGCATAGTTAATTTTATTTTC
Source organism: uncultured Clostridia bacterium (assembly GCA_944377425.1). Classification (GTDB taxonomy): domain Bacteria; phylum Bacillota; class Clostridia; order Lachnospirales; family Anaerotignaceae; genus Neoanaerotignum_A. Next base: position 13,523 of record CALWEX010000071.1, on the reverse strand, counting down.
TTTATCCATAAACTTCTAACCTCCATATAAAATAACTTACCAAAGTTATACCTAAAATTTTACTATAATCATTCAAAATCCTTGTTTGTTATCTCTTTGTATTCTTCACCAGTAATTTTACCGCTTAGCACAAACTTCTTAACATCTTCATTAGTGTAAATCCCACTTTCAAAGTATTTTTTAACTAATTCAAACACATTAATCCTCCTTATATAGTCTACTGCCTAGATAGCAAATCATATAATACTTTCTCATGCTCGTTTTGCTTAATTATTAACTCCTGTTGCGTCAAAATAATCTGAGATAAAGCAATATTGTTTGTTGAAGGCTTTTTCACATATTCTTTTTCCGATTCATTATCAGGTGCTTCAAGTATCCCTGTAATGTTATCTTCATCAGTCCCAAAGTATTTTCTTACATATGGAATGTTATCTTTTTCAAATTTTTCTTCTTTAATTAGGCGCTTCAAAATTAATTCACCTCTTTACAATTAAATTAAAATAATATACGCTATATCAGGCTGACCAGAAACACAAAATTCCAAAGATTCTTTGCAATCAAAGAATATCCAACCATTGCAAACACCATTAAATATAAATTCAGAAATTACTTTATCTCCGCTTCCATCTACATTAATTTTTAAACGTGGATAAAAACTGTAGTTATCTTGTTCCACATTACCCAAAATCAACCTGCACATGCCCTTATACGATATTGTAGGGCCATATACCTCATTGCTACCGCTTCCATGATAAACTATTCCGCTTTGTGCAACTGCTCCAAAAAACGTAGTATCGCTTTTTATAGCATTAAGTCCATAAGAAGCATTTTCCAAAAGCGAAATTATGTATGATTCTTTTTGGCTTAACACTCCTGTTTTGCTTGCTGAATTGTTGGTTATTGTATAGCTTCTTATGTTGTCTATATATCCAGCCCTTGCCGCAGTATAATTAGCCACAAAAGCCGCAATATCAGATATAATTTTATTAAGCTTTGCAAAAACCGTTCCGGCAGAAGATGTACCTCCGGAATTATTCGTCTGTCCTATTGTACTGCTTAAAGAAGCTGCATCTGTAATTATTTTGTTTAATTTCGCAAAAATGCTTCCTGATGATGAAGTACCACCCGTATTGCTTGTTTCACCTATTTTGGAGTTTATTCCGCTTAATGTACTTTCTTGCGCTGCTGAGCCTAACCCGTCAGATAGCGCTTTAAGCTGAGTATCAATAATATCTGCATTTGAGTTAAAATCATCAACATTATAAAAATCTTCCTGATCTGGTTTTTTTAGTCCGTAATTTTCTGTAGTTGTACTCAAAAAAAGCTCACTTCCTTTTTGTGTAATATACTTAAAATTCATATAAACTGCCGGCCGTTACATAGAATATCTAAGATATTTTGGATTATATATCAAAAGTACGTCCCCTCGGTGACCCTTTTTACCTTGTATACTTAAATTAATTAATATATAGAAATTTTATTTAACTCACATCAATCAAAATCCATTAAAATAGAAAATCAAATGAAATAAACATTAAAAAATGTTATTTAGTTTAATTTTATTCTATTGAAAAAACATACAATTTAATTTTAAATATTTAACTCTGATTTTAACTAAATTAGCATCAAAATCTTTTAAAGATATTTCATTTTACGGCATATCATCAACAGAGGCTTAGCCGGTGGTTTTCTCTTACTTAAGCGCACAACAAAAAAACAGTGTGTAATTCTCACACTGTTTTTTATAATTATTCTGTTTTTAAAATTATTTTAAACCTATAATTATTTGGTTATCTTCCAATGCATTTTCATCACTTGATTTAATCTCAGCTACAGACAAATTTCGATTTACAGAATTCTCCTTCGATTCTTCTGTATCTTCCATTTCATCATTTGCATCATTTATTAAACCACCATGTATATTATTTAAAGACATAAATTGTCTGTCTAATTCATTAATTTCATTTCTTTTTTCTGCAATCTTAGCTTGCTCATTTTTTATAGCGTCCTCAACTGATAAGCTATTGTCAATTAATTTTGCACTTTCTAAATTATCAATTCTAAGTTCACTTGTATGTATCTCAGATTCTTTAATGCTGATTTTATTTTCACTTTTTTCAGCCATTCCATGAACCATCTCTGCCTGAGAAATTTTGTTAGCTGCCTGAGATATACTATTTAATTTTTCAATATCAGACTGTTCATTTAATACATCTTTTTTGCTGTAAACTCCTGATTTCTCTTTTTCTTCAGATGCTTCTTTCATCTGGCTGGAATAAATCTGAGAGATTTGTTCGTCTATTTGCTCTAACTGCTTATCATATAAATCCTTCATAGCCTTGACTGTATCCCCATCAAGACCACTTTCCTCAGCATTTGTTAAAAATTCATTTTTTCTTTGAATTATTGTTTCTTTTTGTTTTTGCAGCTGTTCTATCATCTGCATTGCTTTGCCCTGTGGAGATATTACAGATTTATCATTTGATGCTTTGCTTTTGTTGCCTAATTGGTTATTTATACTTCTATTTATAGCTCCTGATGGAAGCACTGTTTGATTTGACCATAAAAAATTTGCATTTACCCTCATAAACCTTCCCCCGAATTTATATTGTTTTGACAATTTCAAATATAATATCGACATTTATACCCCTTGGTTAATAAATTGTATTTGCTTTTAAATTATTTAATATATCCTAAATCTATATTTAAAAACTTATTTTTGAACAAAACACAACAGTTTTCGATTATATCTTTCAAGTTTTTCAAAATAATATTTGTAATTCCAACAAGTTATTGTATAATATATACATTCTATTAACTAGGAGGATTAACATGAAAACAACCACTACCGCATCAATATTTGACATTGACGGTATTCCAAAACTCAGTCACTCTTTGCCTATGGCTATGCAGCATGTTGTTGCTATGATAGTAGGCTGCGTAACACCTGCTATTATTACATCTGGTGTTGCTGGGCTTAATGCCGAAGATAAATTGATTTTAATTCAAACTTCTCTTTTTATTTCTGCTTTAAGTACACTGCTTCAGCTTTTCCCTTTATCAAAACAAAAATTCCAGTTAGGCTCTGGAATACCAATGATAGTTGGAATAAGCTTTGCATATGTACCTACCATGCAGGCAATAGCAGCATCTTCCAATGTTGCCACCATACTTGGAGCACAGATAGTAGGCGGAATTATTGCTATTATTATAGGGTTGTTTTCCAAAAAAATACGGCCGCTTTTTCCACCGCTTGTAACAGGTACAGTTGTATTTACAATAGGCCTTTCACTTTATCCAACTGCAATTAATTATATGGCCGGCGGAAGCTCAAACCCTAATTTCGGTTCATGGCAAAATTGGCTTATTGCTATATTCACTCTTGCTGTTGTTACGGCATTAAATCATTTTTCAAAAGGAATTTTAAAACTTGCATCTATATTAGTAGGTATTGCAGCAGGTTATATAGTAGCTTTCTTCTTTGGTCTTGTAGATGTTTCAGGCATTCAAACAGCTGGTTACTTTGCCTTGCCTAAGCCGCTTCATTTTGGGTTAGAATTTGACATAGCAGCTTGTACAGCAATAGGTATACTTTTTGCCATAAACTCTATTCAGGCTATAGGAGATTTTACCGCAACCACAACAGGTGCTATGGATCGCGAACCAAAAGACAAAGAAATTCAAGGTGGCATTATTATGTATGGCATAACAAATATGATTGGTGCTGTCTTTGGCGGACTTCCTACAGCTACATATAGCCAGAATGTAGGTATTATTACAACAACAAAAGTTATTAACCGCTGTGTATTAGGCTTAGCAGCCATAATTATTATGATAGCTGGTTTTCTGCCAAAATTTTCTGCAGCATTAACAACTATTCCGTACTGTGTGTTAGGCGGTGCTACAGTTTCCGTATTCGCCTCAATATCCGTTACTGGTATTAAGCTTATTACAAAAGAACCTTTGTCATACAGAAATGCATCCATTGTAGGCTTAGCTGTTGCATTGGGTGTTGGTATTACACAAACACCAGCAAGCTTAGCACAGTTCCCAGAAAGTATTACAACCGTATTAGGTAAATCACCTGTTGTAATAGCAACAATTGTGGCAATTATATTAAACTTGGTTTTACCAAAAGATAATATCAATAATAAATAAAAAAATGAGGATTGGTCTTAAAAGACTCAATCCTCATCTTTTTTTGTAAGCAAAAACTCTAAATCATCTGGTGTATCTATATCACAAATTTCCCATTGATTTTTTGCTTGAATATTTACCACTTCTTCCAAATTCTGCTTAATAATACAGCTTCCGCCTTTGCCAACTGGAAGATTTTTTAGCTGCTCAAAATATTTTTTTGGAAAATAAACAGGTGCTCCCAGTTTTTCATTGTAACTTAAGCGATGTATTTTATCTGGATACATATCTATCATAAGTACCATAACTTCTATTGTTTCTTTTGATAAAAGAGGCTGGTCACTGGGAGAAAATATACAGCCTTTTACTTTATTATCCTCATTATCAATAGCCTCTATACCTATACGCACAGTATCGTTTCTGTATGGAAAATTGTGTAATATAGCTTCTATCCCATACTTACCACAAAGCTTCATAACTTCTTCATACCTTGTAACTGCAACGCGCTTTGCAAAAGGCATGTCTGTTGTTTTTAATATATTTTCAATTACCAAATTTTCACCAAAAGGCACTATAAGCTTATTTGAGCCAAATCTTCTGCCTTCTCCAGAAGCCATTATTACAAAACCTATTTGATTATAAATATCATCTAAATCTATTAAACATACATCTTTTCGGCTTTTTAATCTGTTCAAAAATTGTATGTTATCTTTTCGTATTACAGCAAAAAGCTTTTTATTATCCATAATACGTAAAAGCGCATCACAATAATTCTCACAGTCAGTCTCTAAATACCCTATCTCGTCTATTGCAATCCATTTTTCACTAGAAACAGCAAGCTTATTTAAAACATTTACACAAATACTGTTCAAATTATCATTAAGACACATTTTATTTGAGTTTCCGGGTATTTCTTCACAGTAGGAACCTATTTTTACTGTTTCACTGCCATAACAAAAATAAACTGCTTCTTTAGGAACAGCAAAAGTTTTAACCTGTGGCTTGTTTAAACCGGTTATAACAGTCAAAATTTCATTAAACAGTGTCGTTTTGCCTGAATTTCTGCTGCCTGTAATAAATAAATTCTTCTTACCGCTAATTTCCAAAAATCTCTTTATAGATTTGGCTGCTAGCTTTTCTGCACTCTTGCGCATACTGCTCATATTTTAAAATCAGCTTCTTTCCCTCAAGTGTAATTTGGCTTCCTCCGCCGTCTTTTCCTCCTGTAACACGAGTAATCAATTTATATCCCAAATAGTCCTCAGCTTGCTTTATAATTTTAAGCGCCTTTGAGTAAGCCATATGCATGTCAGAAGCAGACGCACGTAATGACCCTGTTTTTTCTATGCCTTTAAGGAGCTGATATGGCCCCTCTCCAAAAAATTTTACTCCGGATTCGTCAGCTAAAAATACTTTTATCATAGGCTGCATAAAAAATCCTCCGACTAATTTAATATAACTAAATGACTTTTATTAAACTTATCTTTGCAGTAAACAAGCGAAACCGTTCCATATAGCTTTGAAAGAGCGTTTTCCATATATTCCAAACCATCATTTTTAGGCTCTATAATATTTAATATTTCGCCATTTTTAAGCAGTATCAGTCTGTCACACATCTGAAGCGCCAAATTAGGGTCATGCAAAGTTATAATTGCACAAGAATCACTCTCTTTTGCCATGTTTTTAAAAATCGACATTATTTTGTATCTGTGATTTATATCCAATGCACTTTCCGGCTCATCAAGCACCATAAGCTTAGGGTTAGATACAATAGTTCTTGCAGCTATACATAGTTGTTTCTGCCCTTCGCTTAAACTTCGGTAGTTCTCATATGCTTTATGCCGTAACCCAACTTTATCTAAAGCCTGTATTGCTTGGTAGTGCATTTCTTTTGTTGGCTGATTAAAAATACCAATTCTGCTGTTAAACCCCATACAAACAACATCTATAAGCGAAATATCTATATCTATTCCACTGCGCTGTGGTATATAGCTGCATACCTGCGATAGTTCTCTTGCACTTAATTTGCTTAAATTTTGGTTATCCAATATACAAATTCCACTGTGATTTATAATATTGCAAATAGCCTTTAAAAGAGTGGTTTTTCCGCTGCCGTTTGCTCCCAAAATACCTATTATGCTGTTTTTTTCCACTTGAAATGATATATTGTTCAGTACAGTTTTACCATTGTATCCTGCTGAAATATTTTCTGCCGAAAAAAAACTCATAATACATATCTCCTTTTAATTATAAGATATATTAAAAACGGAGCACCTATAAGGCTTGTAAATATACTTATTGGCAGCTCTGTACTTGCTACACTTCTTGCTAAAATATCAGCTAAAGACAATATAGCAGAACCCATTAAACCGCTTAAAACCATTGTAGTTTTGCGGTTATTTTTTGTTATAAGCCTTGCTATATGTGGAGCAAGCAAACCTATAAAGCTTATAAGGCCTGTAAGGCTTATTGTGCATGCAACAGCTAACGTAGATATCAAAAGAACAGTAAGCTGCATTTTTTTCACATCAACACCAAGCATTTTTGCCTCATCACTGTCAGCTGAAAGCAGAATAATCTGACGGTGGAGCAAAAACAGTATGCTCATACTTATTATACAAAAAATAGCCGGTATTTTCATGTCATATATGCTAATATTGTTTAAACCACCCATAATCCAATATTCTATAGAAGCAAGTTCTTTTTCCGGGTCAGCCGTAAGCTTTAAAGCCATTAAAACAGTTTGTGCCAATGCATGTACTGCTATTCCAGAAAGTACAATACTTCCGTTTCTGCCAGTATTATCAAGACTTGCAAGTAAAAGAGCAACTATAACAGCACAGAAAGCACCAAAAAAAGAAGATAACGTAATAGCCAGACTGCTTCCAAAAAATAAAATTCCGGCAGCAGCACCAGCGCTTGCTCCCGAAGAAACACCTATAATATCCGGCGATGATAAAGGATTTCTAAATATTGTTTGATACGTAAAGCCTGTTATGCCCAAACAAAATCCACCCCAAACAGCCATAACTGTGCGGGAAAACCTTAATGTCCAAAAGACCTTTCTTTGTATACCCTCGCCTGTTATAATGCCTTGTGCCGTAAGCGGATATTTTCCTATGAAAAAACTACAAATAACCAGCGCCAATAAAATGACGCCGGTTATTATGCATGCAGTATAATCAAATTTATTCTTGGTACGTAAATCCGTAGAATGTATCATAAAATTCACCAATTATGCTGTTTACTGTTTCGCTTGTTACATCTTCGCACAATATGCCGCTAAGCCAAACAGCGCCTAAAATACCACCTGGTACAGGGCTGTCCCATGCTTCAGCAGAGTTTGGCATTTGGTAAACCTTCTTGTCCTTTACTGCCTGTAAATCAGCAATGTTCGGGTCGTTTAATACATCATCTACTGTATAATCAGCTTCAGCTGCAATTATAATATAATCAGGGTTCCAAGCCAAAACCTGCTCATAGCTTACCTCTGCCCAATAAGTATCTGAAATTTCAGCAGCTACATTTTCACCGCCAGCCATTGTTATAAGACTGTTCTGATACATTTGGCTGCCAGCTGTTGATAAGAAAGATGAATTACCAGCAAGGTATACTGTAGGCTTTTCAGAATTTTCAGTAGCTTTGCTTAAAAATTCTTCCTGCTCAGCAACAAACGCAGATAACTCCTCAGCCTTATCCTGACAGTTCATTGCTACAGATACAATATCTCTCATTTCATCTGAAAGCTCTTGATTTTCTGGATTAACTAATAAAACATCAATGCCTAAATCAGTTAATGTATCTGCGGCATCACTAAGTTTTAAAGGCAATATAACAAGGTCTGGCTCAAGTGCAGCACAACCTTCTAAATCAAACTGCTTTGCTGAACCTACGTTAGGCAGTTCAATTAATTCTGGTGCACTGAGTTTATAAATAGGTCTTTCGTCAGCCTTTGCCTCTATACCTACAATTTTGCTTTCCTGGCCCAACGCTATTAAAAGGCTTGTAGAAATATAGTAGCCGCTTACAACTTTTTCCGGCTCTTTTTCTATTGTAACCTCACGACCTGCCTGGTCAGTAACAGTTACAGGATAGCTTGTCTGCAAATCTTCCGCTGTTTCGGTGCTTTGACTGCTTACACTCTGACTGCCATAGCTTTCACTAACTGCGCTTGAGCTTGATTGTGCATTACTGCCGCAGCCTGCTACCGAAAACATAAAAACAACTGTTAATAATAAAGATACTAATTTTTTCATTTCAACCCTCTTCTTTTTTATATCGTTATATTTTAAAAAATACAACGAAATTGTATCACAGCACATTGTTTATTTCAACTATATTTTGATATAATCTACTTAAATATACATTAGGAGTGGTTTATGTATGATTACTATAAAAAATTATATCCGTGCCGGAAGCCTTCAAGAAGCATACGACTTAAACCAAAGCCGACAAAACAGGGTTATAGGCGGTATGCTTTGGGTTAAAATGGCTAACAGCAACGTAAATACTGCTATTGACCTTAGCGACTTAGGCCTTGATACAATAACAGAAACCGATAGTGAATTTTCAATAGGCGCTATGGTTTCATTGCGCCAAATAGAACTGCATGAAGGTTTAAACAAATATACCAATTATGCAATCAAAAAATCTGTAGGCGACATTGTTGGCGTACAGTTCCGCAATATGGCAACTGTAGGCGGAAGTATATTTGGCAGATTTGGTTTTTCCGATGTCCTTACTATGTTTTTAACACTTGACTGTGATGTAGAGCTGTTTAAAGGCGGAATTATATCATTAGAGGAATTCTCTAAAATGGAAAGAGATAATGATATTTTAGTAAGGCTTATAGTTAAAAAAACACCGGGAAATTTTGTATATGACTCTATGAGAATAACAAAAACAGATTTTCCTGTTATTGCCTGCGGCGTAAGCTGTGTAAATAACGAATATAGATTTTCCGTTGGCGCAAGACCTGCAAAAGCAATACTTTTGCGTGATGAAGAAGGTATACTTTCAAATGGTATCTCCGAAGATTCAATATCCGCCATTTCTAAGTGGGTAGCTGAGCATACTCCTACACAAAGCAATTTAAGAGGAAGCGCACAGTACCGCACACATCTTATTGAAGTATTGATTAAAAGAAATTTGCTTAAACTGAGAGGTGAAATAAGTGGAAATTCAAATAACTTTGAATAATAGAACCATAAAAAGCAATATTGAGCCTGATTGCCTGCTTATTGACTGGGTAAGAGAGCATGGCTGCTATAGTGTAAAACGCGGCTGTGAAACATCTAACTGCGGACTTTGTACTGTTTTGTTAGATGGAAAACCTGTTTTATCCTGTTCAATGTTGGCAGTAAGAGCAAACGGGCATAACGTTCAAACATTAGAAGGTTTGCAGGAAGAAGCAAAGGATTTTGTAGAGTTTATAGCTGACCAAGGCGCTGACCAATGCGGATTTTGTAATCCAGGCTTTGTTATGAATACAATTTCTTTGCTTAGAGAAAACCCAAACCCTACCGATGATGAAATTCGTGCATATCTTTCCGGCAATCTTTGCAGATGCTCAGGATATGAAGGTCAGTTAAGAGGAATACGAAACTACTTAAATAGTAAAAATAAGTAAGGAGGAACTATGGAACATAAAGATTATAAATCCGTTGGCAAAGCATACCGCAAAAAGGATTCAATGCAGCTTTTGTTAGGTAAGCCGGTATATGTAGATGATATTACGCCAGATAATGCTTTAGTTGTTAAAATCCTGCGTTCACCTCATGCAAATGCCATTGTAAAAAATATAAATACAGATATAGCAAAAAAAATACCCGGCATAGTTGATATATACACATGGGAAGATGTTCCTAAAAACCGTTTTGCAATAGCAGGACAAACCTATCCTGAGCCATCTCCTTATGACAGGCTTATTTTGGACAGGCATGTGCGTTTTGCCGGTGATGCAGTAGCAATTATTGCTGCTGAAGAAGAAAAAGCGGCTTTGAAAGCTTTAAAGTTGATTAAAGTAGAATATGAAGTGCTGGAACCTGTTTTGGATTTCCGTACAGCTAAAGACAATACAGTTCTTGTGCATCCGGAAGATGACTGGTTTGCCCCTTGTGCCGTTGGCGGCGACCCAAAAAGAAATCTTGTTGCCAGCGACACAGACGTTCATGGAGATATTGACGCTGTAATGAATGATTGTGATATTGTACTTGAAAGAACATATCATACAAAAGCATATCAGCAGGCAATGATGGAAACATTCCGCACATATACCAGTTTAGACCGCTATGGCAGACTTCATGTTATATCATCAAGCCAAATAGTTTTTCATGTACGCCGTATTTTATCCCATGCTTTAAATATTCCAAAAAGCCGCATAAGAGTTGAAAAACCACGTATAGGCGGCGGCTTTGGTGCAAAACAGACTGCTGTTTGTGAAATGTATCCGGCTTTTGTTACATTAAAAACAGGCCGTCCTGCTAAAATTATATATACACGTGAAGAAAGCCAAATTGCCGCATCACCAAGACACGAAATGGAAATAACTGTTAAATTGGGAGCTAATAATGATGGTACAATAAGGGCTCTTGATTTATATACCCTTTCAAACTCTGGTGCTTATGGTGAGCATGGCCCTACAACAGTTGGCTTATCCGGCCATAAATCAATTCCTTTATATACTGGTAATTTAGAAGCTCATCGTTTTAGCTATGATGTTGTATATACAAATCATCAAGCCGCAGGTGCTTACCGCGGATACGGTGCTACACAAGGCATATTTGCTGTAGAATCAATTGTAAATGAGCTATCCGAAAAACTTGGTATGGACCCTACTGCAATAAGAGATAAAAACATGGTGCGTGAAGGCATGGTTATGGATGCATATTACGGAGAAAAAGCCAATGCCTGCGCTTTAGACAAATGTATGGAGCACTGTAAAAAAATATTTGACTGGGATAAAAAATATCCTGTTCGTGATATGGGTAATGGTAAAGTCCGTTCTGCCGGTGTTGCAATGGCAATGCAGGGTTCTTCTATATCAAATGTGGATGTAGGTTCAGCAATGATAAAATTAGGCGAAAACGGAACTTATAACCTTACAATAGGCGCCGCCGATATGGGTACAGGCTGTGACACTATACTTGCGCAAATGGCAGCAGAATGTATGGAATGCTCATTAGACGATGTTTCCGTATTTGGTGCTGACACAGACGTTTCGCCTTATGACTCCGGTTCTTATGCTTCATCTACAACATACCTTACAGGTAAAGCTGTAGAAATGGCGTGTGATGATTTGAAAAAACAGATATGCACAATTGGTGCTGAAATGATGGATTGCGATACAGAAGATGTTGTTTTTGAAGGCAATAAAGTTTCAACTGCCGACGGCAAAAAATCTGTTTCTATAACAGATATAGCATATAAAACTCAGGTTAACAGCAAATATACAGGCATTGGTGTTGCTTCACATACTTCGCCAGTTTCTCCACCGCCTTTTATGGTTGGAATGGTAGAAATAGAACTTGATAAATATACAGGCAAAGTAGACATAATTGATTATATGGCTGTTGTTGACTGCGGCATACCTGTAAATCCGGCTTTAGCACGCATACAGGCAGAAGGTGGAATTGTCCAGGGCATAGGCCACACTCTTATGGAAAATGTTACCTATAATGCAGAAGGTAAACCTATAGAGTCATCATTTATGCAGTATAAAATACCGACTCGCCTTGACATGGGAAGTCTTAAAGTTGAATTTGAAAATAGCTATGAGCCTACAGGACCTTTCGGTGCAAAATCAATAGGTGAAATTGTAATTAATACACCTGGGCCAGCTATTGCTCATGCTATATACCGCGCAACAGGCAAATGGTATAGAGAACTTCCAATAACACCTGAAAAAATCGCTATGGATTTAATTAAAGATATGTAAAATACCTATAAATAAACTATTTAAAACCAAAACGAATTTTATAACAATAGCTTGTAAGAATAAAAGAATTACTTCTTATTTGTTTTTTTGTTTTACAAATTAAAATATATAGTAAAAGGCACAGCATTTTTAGCTGTGCCTTTTTTAAATCATTTTGCATGATGCATTGAACTTATATTCATATTCAAATATTTCTGCACTTACCTCAATAGTTATTTTTTCGTTATCTCCTAAAATCTATAAACTAATATTTTAAGCTTTAGATTAAGTATCTGTTGCTGTCTATTACTTATATATTCATAGCCTTTTTCAACAAATACATTGTATTAAGTAAAAAAGAACAGATAACAAAAAGCATCTGCCCTTTAAAATTTAACTCATTATTTTATACGTATATAAATTGCCCTATTTGAAATTAGTTTTATTTTAGTTGCCAGTCTAACATTTCCTTCAAGACATTTTTTATATTGCCATTCTTACATAGGCAGTTTTTCTTTCTGCATCCCAGTAAATTAAATAATCAGATAGCCCAACTATGTTTGCAAAATCCCTTAGCGAAATAAATAAGTGATTGTTTTGTGTTTCTATATTTTGTTTTAAATGCAGTTCATATTTATTGACATAAACTTTTTGATTAACTGTATCAAACGTCAACGTTTTATCATTAAATTGAATTTGTGCCATCTTCTTTTCTTCATTCCATTGAATTTCCGCATTTGGGTTTAGTGTTTGTATAGTGTCGCGTAGTGGAATCATCATATATCCATTTTGAATATGTATTTTTTCATTAAAAGATATTGGCTTACTATTTCTATAAACAATGCTTTCATTTACTGGAAATATATAAATTTCGCCTTTCTGCATTTCTTTACAATGATTTTCTATTTTTTCTATAAAATCACTTCCTACAGACATATAAATAAATCCATTTACAGAATCATATTCCATCAAACCTAATAAATCTTGAAATGATACATAACATTCCTCGCCTATAAATTGAGGTGGTATCAATGGAGTGTACTTAAAATCTCCAAATCCAATCTGATTATTTACTCCGTCCACATAAAATAAAGTACCTTCTATGTCTGATTTAAACTTCTGTGTTTCATCATCACTAAATGTAGAAAAGCCGGCAGCAGAGAAAAAAGTGCGTATAGGAACAAAAACAATGTCATTTTCTTTTATACAAGCGGCATCTGTTTGAGAAGGTGTTCCATTGATATAAATTCCTTTTTGGTTTATATCCATCAGATATGTTATTTGGTATTCAGGGTTCGAATATTGCCCAAAAGCAGACACCGAAAAAATTAAACTAGATAAAATAATACAAATTATACATACTTTCACACAGTCACCTCTTTCTCTTTTATACTTTGTTTTATTTTAATATAAAAAACAAATATTGTTTTACCAACTTATTTTTATTTATATATTGCTAATCTCTAAGCAT
>CALWEX010000070.1 GCA_944377425.1 uncultured Clostridia bacterium | reverse complement strand
ATAGGTATTTCTTACGATGAGCAGGAAAGGGTTTTTGAAAGATTTTACAGAGTGGATAAGAGCCATTCAAAAGAAATAGGCGGTACAGGACTTGGCCTTTCTATAGTTAAGCATGGCGCTGCTATACATGACGCAAAAATTGATATGCACAGTACATTAGGCAAGGGAACAACTGTTACTATAACGTTTAAATGTGTTAAAAAGGGAAAGCTTTAACAAAACATGACTTAAAACATAAATATAGGGCCATAATAAACGTAAAAGTTTGTTATGGCTCTTTTTATATTTTACATAGATTTAACATTTATTTTACAAAAATATGCTTTATTGTGCATTTTGTTTAAAGTAAAATAAAAATATGTAAAAATATGAAAGTTATCAGTTATGTTAAAAACGGGGGTTTAAAATGGACATTTTTGGAGTACTATCTCTTTTTGGCGGACTTGCCATGTTCCTCTTTGGTATGGATGTAATGGGCAAGGGACTTGAAAGACAGGCCGGAAACAAATTACAGGTTCTTTTGGAAAAGCTTACCGATAATCCCGTTAAGGGATTTCTTTTAGGTCTTGGCGTAACAGCCGTTATCCAGTCATCATCAGCCACAACGGTTATGGTTGTAGGTTTTGTTAATGCCGGAATTATGGAGCTGAGACAGGCGGTAGGTATTATAATGGGCGCCAATGTAGGTACAACGGTGACAGCATGGATACTGAGCCTTTCGGGCATAAGCGGCGACAGCTTATTTATGAAGCTGCTTAAGCCAACATCTTTTACACCGATACTTGCTGTTATTGGTATTATACTTTTTATGAGTGCCAAAAGCGACAAAAAGAAAAACATAGGCACTATACTTTTAGGTTTTGCTGTGCTTATGTTTGGTATGGAGCAGATGTCAAACGCTGTTGAACCACTTACTAATGTTCCTGAGTTTACAAGGTTATTTACACTTTTTACAAACCCTATACTTGGAATTTTAGCTGGTGCTATACTTACAGCTATTATACAGTCATCTTCGGCTTCTGTAGGTATACTTCAGGCTCTTTCGGTTACAGGCGCCATTACTTATGGCAACGCAATACCTATTATTATGGGTCAGAATATAGGTACATGTATAACTGCCATTTTATCGTCAATAGGCGCAAACAAAGGCGCTAAAAGAGCGGCAGCTGTTCATTTATACTTTAACATTATAGGTGTTATTGTTTTCCTTGTTTTGTTTTATATTTTAAAGGCTATTATAGGCTTTGATTTTATTGATGAGTCGGTTTCTCAAATGGGTATAGCAGTAGTTCACACATTATTTAATGTTGTGGCAACAGCCGTTATGATGCCATTTTCAAAATTCTTAGTTAAGTTGGCTTGTATGACTGTTAAAGATAAAAACGAGAAAGAACAGGAAAGCATTGTACTTGACGAAAGATTTTTTACAGCGCCTTCTGTTGCTGTAAGCCAGAGTGAATCTATGGCTGTTAAAATGGCAAAAACAGCTCAATTATCTATAGAAAAAGCTATTTCTGTTATTAAAAATTATGACGAACACAAAATTGCTGATATAAAAGAACTGGAAACAGAGGTTGACAAGTATGAAGACGTTTTAGGAACATATTTGGTTAAGCTTTCCAACAAAGATATGTCAGATGAGGACAGCAGAAAGATTTCGAGAATACTGCATACAATAGGTGACTTTGAGCGCATTAGTGACCATGCAGTAAATATTAAAGAAGCAGCTCAAGAAATGAAAAACAAGTCTATACATTTCTCAAGCGAAGCTAAAATAGAGCTTAATGTGCTTGAAGAAGCTGTTAGAAAGATAGTTGATGTTTCTGTTGAAGCATTTACTAAAAACGACACAGAGCTTTCAAAGCGAGTTGAGCCTTTGGAGCAGGTAGTAAATGACCTTACAAGAATAATTAAAAACAGGCATGTTGAAAGGCTTAAAGTAGGCGAATGTACCATAGAGCTAGGCTTTGTGCTTTCGGACTTAATAAATAACTACGAGCGTATAGCTGACCACTGCTCTAACATAGCTCTTGCTATAATAGAGGTTAACAGGGGAAGCTTTGATACTCACGGTTATATTACAGATATTAAGGCTAGCGGAGATGCTGAGTTTAAACAAATGTATGATGAATACAAAAAGACTTATGCTTTAAGCTAAATGTTAAATATTAAATATTAGGCAAGTGTACAGCGGGAAAGTATTTCGGTTAGGGATATTTTTCCGCTGTTTTTAGTTAAGCTTAAATTAATTAAATAGTTCTGGTATGTTTTTGTAATTGACTGATGTTTATTTACATACAAAGTAATATAACAAAAACAATAAGAGGTTTTGTTTTGAGTAAACTTAAAATAAACGCAATAAATGTTTATACAGCCAAAACCAATGAGGAAAGAATACAAAAGCTTAATGAGATACTTATAAAGCTTATTAAAGAGCATTCAGGAGGCGAACAGTATGGAAAGTAGCCAAATATTAAAAGCCGCTATATACTGCCGCCTTTCAAGGGATGACGGGTTTAATGACGAGAGTGAAAGCATTACAAACCAAAAAATGCTTTTAACAGAGTATTGTTTAGAAAAGAATTGGGATATTTATGATGTATACTGTGATGATGATTATTCCGGCCTTGACATAAACAGGCCGCAGTTTAACCGTCTTATTAACGATGCCAAGAACAGAAAATTTGATATTATTGTATGTAAAAATCAGTCAAGATTTTCCCGTGACATGGAAGTTATAGAAAAATACATACATTATCTTTTGCCTATATGGGGCATAAGGTTTATAGGTGTAGTTGATAACGCTGATACGATGAATAAATATGGCAAAAAAGCACGACAGATAAACGGGCTTATTAATGAATGGTACTGTGAGGACATTTCGGAAAATGTAAAGGCTGCCCTTAATGTTAAAAAGAGGAATGGCCAATATTTGGGCTTTTGGTGTCCTTACGGGTACAGATTGATGGCAGGCAACAGTAAAAAGCTTGAAGCAGACCCGGAAGCGGCATATGTTGTTAAGCGTATTTTTAATATGTACTGTCAGGGAGCATCTGTTAATGAAATATGCCAAAGCCTTACTAAAGAGGGTATAAAGACGCCATATGAGTACAAAAGGAGTATAGGTATAAATTACTTTAACCCATCTGTAAAAAGCCAAAATAGAGGCATTTGGAGCGCGAGCACTGTAAGAAAAATACTTAAAGACAGAACATACACCGGAGCTCTTATACAATGCCGCGAAAAGAAAGTAAGTTACAAAAGCAAAAAAGTTATTAGAACCAAACCGCATGAATGGATAGAGGTTGAAAACTGCCATGAGAGCATTATTGATTCAGATACTTTTAAAAAGGCTGGGGAAATAATGGCTTTAAGACGAAAAAAACCATCTGAAGCAAAAGGTGGTGCTTTAATAGGCAAAGTTTGCTGCATGGAATGCGGCAGTGTGCTTGTAAGGAATAACTGTCATTCAGCTATGTATTTAAGATGTCCCAAAATGGCGAAAAATGATGGATGTACTATGAAATCGGTTAAATATGATGATATTGAAGAAGCAATTAAAAGCATAATATACCAAGTTTTAGAGCGGTATACTGATGAAAAAAGTCTATGGCTTAAATACAATAGTTTGACAAGTGCAAAAACAAATAATAACCAAGAAAGTGCTTTACTAAGAGCCAATGCCGCTCAAAATGCTTTGGCAAAGGCTTATATTGATTTTGGTGCAGGCAGGCTTAAAAGCGAGGATTTTGAATTTATAAAACATCGCATTAAAAGTGAAAAAAATTTCTATGTTAAACAGGAAAAAGAAAACGGAAATTTAAGCTTTAAAGAGTTTACTGAATTTTTAGATAAAATAAAACAAAAAATTAACTTTAACACAATAAACAGTTTAATAAATTATATAGAAATAGGAAATAAAAATAACGGTGTACGGGATTTAAAAATTCACTGGCGGTTTTAGCGTATTTTAAAACACGGGCTCTGGGACCCGGGCAAAACGGGAAAAAATGGAATGAATGAGAAAGACATAAATATTGACATAGCCCAAAAGCTATGCTTATTTTTGGAAGAAGCCGGAGCAGATGTGTATTTTACAAGAAGCGATGATGAGGCTTTAGGCCAAACAAAGTCCGAAGATATGAAAAAACGCATAAGTGTAGTTGATGAAAGTAATGCAGACATAATGATAAGTATTCACCAAAATGCTTACCCTTCGGAAAATGTAAAAGGCGCTCAAACATTTTATTTTAAAGGTTCCGATGGCGGCAAGGCTTTGGCCGAGAAAATACAGGCAAGTCTTATAAGTGCTCTTGATGAAAAGAATAAGAGAACAGCAAAAGAAAATACAAGTTATTACATAATTAAAAATACTGAGATACCGTCTGTTATTATAGAATGTGGATTTCTCTCTAATCCCGATGAGGAAAAAAAGCTTAATACTGAGGAATACAGACTTAAAACTGCATGGGCTATATTTGATGGGATAAGAGAGTATTTTAACGAGAGTGAGCTTGTTTTAAGACAGAAATAAAAATATTAAAAAATAAAATGCCTTCTTAAATAAAAAATAAGAAGGCTTTTTATAGTTATTTTTTATTTAATTTCTGAGAGTTTTTTATAAATGTTCTGGAATTAAGACCCCTAAGTATTATTACGGCAATCATTAAAAAACCAACTATGATATAAATAATTGAGTTTTCGCTAACCGGAATTTTTTCTTCAAATATATAAAATATTCCGCATAAGGCAAAAATAAGCTCCAGCACTCCGTTTATTATTTGGTAGCGTTTAAGATACGGTGATGTTCTGTATTGTTTTTGAATATGAAATTTTAAGCCAGAAAAGTCAATTATAGAAAAACTAATAACTATTATAACGCATATATACAAAAACACATTTATCACTCCTTATAGAGTTTTGCTTGTTGGTAAATTATAATTTAAGTATAAACAAAATAAAGGGTATAATCAATTTGTTTTATGTATTATAACTATTTACGGTTATTTTAATTGTAGACAAAAGGCCGTATTTTCTGGTATCCTGTTTACAGTTTAGTATAATTTGTGTGTAAACACGGGCAAAATTATAATTTTATGTGGATAAGCCGAAAAGAGGTATACAAATGACTTTTGATGAATTGAAAATAGACCAAAGGCTTATAAAAGCTTTGGAAAAACACGGCATAACAGAGCCTACCAAAGTTCAGGAAAGCGTTATTAAGCTTATGCTGGATAAAAAAGATGTTATAGCTAAATCTCAGACAGGCTCAGGAAAGACTATGGCATATCTTCTGCCGGTTTTTATGACAGTTGATACTGCTTTAAGAAGTACTCAGGCAATTATATTAACGCCTACTCACGAGCTTGCAGTTCAGGTACACAACGAAGCTGAATTTTTAAGCAAAAATTCCGATATGAACGTAAAAAGCGCCCTTATTATAGGCGGTGCCAACATAACACGTCAGATTGAAAGGCTTAAGGAAAAGCCGCAGATAGTTATGGGCTCAGCAGGCAGAATATTTGACCTTATTAAAAAAAGAAAAATACAGGCACATACAGTTAAAGTTTTAGTTATTGACGAAGCCGACAGAATGCTGGATGATGCCAATATTGAAGGCGTAAGGCAGGTTATAAAAACAACTTTAAAAGACAGCAGGCAGACAGTTATATTATCTGCATCTTTGGACAATACTACCATTAACCGCGCAAATGAATTTATGCGTGAGCCAGTTATGGCTAAAGGCACAGAGGATATACCAGAAGGCATTAAGCATTATTATATAACATGCGAAAGACGTGACAAAATTGTTCAGGTACGCAAAATAATAGCTGGCCTTAAGCCTAAAAAAGTTATGCTTTTTATAAATAATCAGCAGGAAACAGACGAGCTGGTTGAAAAATTGCAGTTCCACGGACTTTCTGTAGGCGGCATATACGGTGCTGCAAAGAAAAACGAAAGGCGCAAGGCTATAGAGGACTTTAGAAGCGGAAGAATAAACATACTTATATCATCTGACATTACAGCAAGAGGTATGGATTTTGAGGATGTAGACATGGTTATAAACCTTGACATTCCGGAAGAACCTATATTCTATCAGCACAGAGCCGGAAGAACAGGCCGCGGCGGAAAAGAAGGCATTGTTATTTCCCTTATTTCACCTTTTGAGAAAAAATGGCTAAATAAGTATGAAAAGGCTTTTCATATTAATTTTAAGGCAAAAGAAATGTCTTACGGCGGTTTGATTGATGCAACAAAAGAAAAAAATTTTAAAAATAAAGCAAAAACAAACAATGCAAAAGATATTAAATAAGTAGTTTTGCCTATATACAAACAGTGATATTTTTTGATATATTATGATTGTATTTGTAGGTTTGGTTATTAATTTTTTATAAGGAGACAGTTTATGAGCGAAGATATTAAATGCGGCTGCGGCTGCCACGACCATGATGATGAAGTAATGGAAGAAATGGAAACAATGACACTTACACTTGATGACGACACAGAGCTTGAGTGTGGCATTATAGGTGTTTTTGATGTAGAGGGAACAGAGTATATTGCTCTTTTGCCTAAGGAAGATGATACTGTTCTTATATACCGCTATAACGAAAACGGTGATGATATAGAGCTTGCCCTTATTGAGGACGATAACGAGTTTGAGAAAGTTTCAGAAGCATTTAATGAGCTTTGGGACGAAGACGACGAGGAAGAAGAATAATTTTAAGTAATAAAAACCGCCTTTATTTAAGGCGGTTTTTTTATTGTGCGCTTAAGCAAGACAAAACCACCGGCTATGCCGGTGGAGTAAAAAAGCTTCAGCTTCAAGAAAAATCCTCCTTTGTTATAATAAAGAGTCCGGCAAGACACGAAAACAAAGGAGG
>CALWEX010000069.1 GCA_944377425.1 uncultured Clostridia bacterium | reverse complement strand
TAAAACAAGAAATATATTACGGAACAACATACTACAGTTATGATGAACTGAAAAAATCTATTGAAAAATATATAGTGTATTACAATGAAAAACGAATTAGACAAAAACTTGGTTGGATGAGTCCTGTCGAATATAGGCTGTCTGTCTTAACTTCATAAAAACAGCGCAGCAGTTATTAAAACTGCTACGCTTAAAAAGTCTAACTTTTTGGGGTCACCTCATTTAACCGGTTTTTTTATTTTAGTTATTTATCTGTTTGCTTTAAATAATGATTTTTTATTTTCTTTCTTCTCTTTTTTGTCTTTCTTTTCTTTTTGTACTGGCTGCATGTTTTGATGCTCATCATCACTTCTTCTTGCTTTTCTTCCTCTTGCGCGTTTTAAGCTTTCTTCAAACTCAATAAATTTACCTGTTCCAAGAGCAACACACGAAACAGCATCATCAGCAATTATAGTATTAATGTGGGTTCTTTCAGCTATAAGCTTATCAAGACCATAAAGTAAACTTCCTCCGCCTGTCATTACAATGCCTCTGTCTGAAATATCCGCTGCAAGCTCAGGTGGTGTTTTTTCAAGTATTGAGTGAACGGCATCTGCTATCATATTTACCGGCTCTGAAAGCGCTTCTAGCATTTCGTCACTTGTAACAGTTATATTCTTAGGAAGACCTGTTATAAGGTTTCTTCCCCTAATATCAATTGAAACAGGCATTGTACGCTCATAAGCTGTACCTATATTAATTTTAAGGGCTTCGGCACTTCTTTCACCTATAAGCAGATTATGCTTTTTGCGCATGTGCTTAATAATAGCCTCATCAAAATTATCACCTGCTACTTTTAAAGAAGTACTTACTACATTTCCTCCAAGTGATATAACAGCAATATCCGTTGTACCGCCGCCTATATCCACAACCATGCTGCCGCAAGCCTTTGATATATCAATTCCAGCACCTATGGCTGCCGCAATAGGTTCTTCTATAATATGTACTTTTCTTGCTCCTGCCTGCCTTGTAGCGTCCTCAACAGCACGCCTTTCAACCTCTGTAATAGCACTTGGCACGCAAACGGCTATTGTAGGTTTTGCCAAAGGGTGGCTGCCCATAGCCTTTTGAATAAAATATTTAAGCATTCTTTCTGTTGTTTCGTAATCAGATATAACACCTTCTTTAAGCGGCCTTATGGCAACAATGCTTCCCGGTGTTTTTCCTATCATTTCACGTGCTTCCTCGCCTACGGCAAGTATTGAGTTTGTGTTTTTATCTATAGTAACAACAGATGGCTCTCTAAGAACTATACCTTTGCCTTTTATATATACTAAAACTGTAGCTGTACCTAAATCAATTCCTATACTTTCACCAAAACCAAAAAACCTGTCAAAAAACATTTTGTACCTCCCAACCAAATATAGCGTTTCTGATTAATTATACATCAAAACTATTCAATTACAACACAATTTTTGAAGAATACACAATTTATTCACACAAATATAATCATGTAAATTATATCGGCTTAAGTTGCAAAATAAAAAGCACGAAACTTATATTTTTATATAAATTCGTGCTTATTTGTTTTTGTCTTATTTTGCTTCCTTCTCTTTTGTAATGTCACTTTTATTTTAAAGTATTTACCATGCCTTCAAAAAGTATATCCCCTGTTTCGCTGTTGCGAATAAAGTAATAAAAAGGCCTGTCTGCAATAAACTCCAGATTTCTCTCATCAGAACTTCTGTATACAATAACTTCAGATGCTGATGATGCAACTGTTCCTTTTTCATCAATTCCTAAAACAGCATTTTGCATAACATTTCCTACATAGTACCCTGAGCCTTCAACCATAGGTGAAAAGTCTGCTGTTTGTGGATTAAACATATCAGTTACACCCATATTTTTAAGTATATCAACAGCATCAATTTCGTTTTCAATATAAAATTTAGGAAGCTGAACAAAAACATCGGCATTTCTGCCATTATTAAATATTCTGTTTAATGTATCACTGTCAAGGTCTTTGTCCGTTAAAACCAAAACCATTTGATAAGGAGTATTTTCTGATTTTACGTTGATGTATTCACTAAAAGCGCCGTATTTTAAAGTAACAGCCTTAAGTCCGTCTTCTTCGTAATATTTAAAGTCTTCACCGTATTTAAATGACCTTTTCATATAATCAACAGGCAGTTTTGAGCCGTCAGCATTATTGAATATTCCGCTTTCTGTAATGTTTTCATTAAATGAATATTTCCATGTACCTTTAAAATCAGCAGTATTTAAAAGCATAATTTCAAAATCAGTATTATCAATAACTTTTTCAATTTTTCCGTCTGTGTTTTCTTTTACCCAGTTGTTTATATCATCTGGGCTTTCGCCTACAGAAGATATTAAACCACTATATTTATCGCTAATTAACTCCTTGTAGTCATCTTTTAATATATTCTCCTCACCTTTAACCCATATAGAATTAGCCATCTTATAGCTTACTGATGTAAAAGGCGACTGGCTTCTGAGCAAAGCTTTTTTCTTCTGCTGTGTGTTGTATTCTTCCAAATCTTCTATATTTAAAGCATTAATAAGCTGTTTTTGTGTTTCACCTTCAACTCCGTTTGCTGTCATGGCCAAAACAGTTTTAAGACTTTCAGGAGAAATTGCACTGTTTTCTTCTTTAGGTAGGCTGTTTAAAATATTAGTTTCAAAATCATAATTTAAGTTCAATTCTTCTTTTTCACCTAAGGTTTGATTAATAAGAAGTCCTCTCCCATTTTCAAGCATACTTGATGA
Organism: uncultured Clostridia bacterium; assembly: GCA_944377425.1. Taxonomy (GTDB): domain Bacteria; phylum Bacillota; class Clostridia; order Lachnospirales; family Anaerotignaceae; genus Neoanaerotignum_A. The sequence goes on along the minus strand of CALWEX010000069.1, from coordinate 411 downwards.
AATACTAATCCTTATAAGCAAATCCGACGGAATATACATTCTGTCATCTACAATTTCTGGATAGTGCTTAATATCAAAATCAACATCAACACCTTCATATTTGCAGTCAAATGTGGAAAGTTTAACTGTATTTTCAAAATTAGTTTTTTTCACATATACATAACAATATGGTTCAGTATAACTTATTCCATACCCAACTTTATCACACAATTCCCTTAAAGGCAGATATATAATACCATCCTTTTCATAAGGCGCATTTTCAAATTCTGTTGCTACTTCACTGCTAAAATATACTTTTATATCATTTTCAGATGCAAAAGTCACAGTTGGCATACAAAAAATCACTGAAAACAACACTGCTAATAATTTCTTCTTCATAACTTACCCCTCCTTAAAAGCCTTAAAAGCAAA
>CALWEX010000068.1 GCA_944377425.1 uncultured Clostridia bacterium | reverse complement strand
AATCATTGCATAATTATTAATATTCTGCAATATAGCCAACTCCTGATATGAGACTTCACTTGATAGATATAATTCTACTACGTGAAGCTTAAATTCAAAAGAATATTTTTTCCTTTCCCTGCTGCGTCTCAATCCATTGTCTCCAAATTTGTTATAGTTTTTTATCCAGTTTCGAACCATTTTACTTTGTGGAATACTATATTTCTTTGCCAAAAAATCAGAGCTTCCGTTACCAGATAAATATTCAAGTACAATTTGTTTTTTTAATTCAAATGAATATTTTGCCATAAAAAACCGACCTCCCTATTGTTAGTTTTAGGTCTAACTTTTGGGGGTCGGTTCATTATCCGGTTTTCTTTTAATTATTTTTTTCTATAACGTCGTGGCAGTGTCCACAGCCGCAATCACAGCCGCCTGAGCAGGATGCGCATGTTTTACCGCTTTTTTTGTCTTTGTAAATTTTTCTTATTGCTAAAAATACTATAGCGATTAATATCAGCAATACAATAAATGTTCCCATAATATCACCGCCTTTTAAATTTTTATTTAATTACACATTAGTAGATAAGTCAGTTTTAAGCACAGTACTTTCTTTATATTTTCTGCAAAGAAGGTATATAAACACAGCTATTAAAACAAAACCTACAACTGTACCTATTCCAAAAACTCCTGTTGTTATAAAAGTACCTATCTGGTATACGCAAAGAGCAACACAATAAGCAAATACTGTTTGGTATGCAATAGCACCTACAAACCATTTTAAATTATTCATTTCTCTTTTAATAGCTCCCATTGCAGCAAAGCAAGGCGCACAAAGAAGATTAAATACAAGGAATGAATAAGCCGCAACAGGTGTATATGCCTCTCTAAGGTTTGCCCATACCTGCCAGCCGTTTTCGGCAACTTCTTCAAAACCGCCATAAAGTATAGCCATTGTACCAACTACGTTTTCTTTAGCTATAAGACCTGTAATAGCCGCAACAGATGCCTGCCAATCACCCCAGCCAAGAGGTATGAATAATACAGATATTACATTTCCTAAGCTTGCCAATAAGCTGTTTTCCATAGCGCATGGTCCAAAAGAACCATCAGTAAAACCATAACCAGATGTAAACCATACAAATATTGTAGCAAGAAGTATTATTGTTCCAGCTTTCTTTATGAATGAGAAGCCTCTCTCCCACATACTTCTGAGTATATTTCCAACTGTAGGCATGTGATAAGGCGGAAGTTCCATTACAAATGGCGCTGGGTCACCAGCAAACATTTTTGTCTTTTTGAGTATTATACCTGAGCATATAATAGCCGCAATTCCAACAAAGTAAGCACTTGGAGCAACCCACCATGCACCGCCAAAAAGTGCTCCTGAAATAAGAGCTATTATAGGCAGTTTAGCGCCGCAAGGCACAAAAGTTGTTGTCATAATAGTCATTTTGCGCTCTTTGTCGTTTTCAATAGTTCTTGAAGCCATAATTCCCGGAACACCGCAGCCTGAGCCTATAAGCATAGGAATAAAAGATTTTCCGGAAAGGCCAAATTTTCTGAATACTCTATCCATAATAAATGCAATTCTTGCCATATATCCACATGCCTCAAGAAATGCAAGAAATGCAAAAAGTACAAACATCTGAGGTACAAAACCTAAAACAGCACCAACACCAGCAATTATTCCGTTAAGTATTAAATCCTGAAGCCATGGTGCGCAGTTAATTGAAACAAGTATGTTTTCTACAAAAACTGGAATACCCGGTATATATGGTCCAAATTCTGAAGGGTTTGGCTCTTCTACCTCTATTGCTTGTGAGTATAAAGCAGAATCCACACTTACAATTTCTTCAACATTACCATTGTCATCATAAAATTCAGCTTCTCCTACAATTTGTGCCGCTTCTGCCTGCTGAACAAAGTCTGAAGCTTCTATATCAAGCCCAGCTTCTTGAGCTGCTGCCAAAAATGCTTCAATCTCTGTTTGAGCTGTGCTGTATTCGTCCGAAGCTTCGCTATAAGCAGCAGAGCCTTGGCCTAAAAAGAACCAGCCATCGCCAAATACACCGTCGTTTGCCCAATCAGTTGCAATCGTTCCTACTGTTGATACTGATATGTAATAAACTATAAACATTACAGCAGCAAATATAGGTAAAGCCAATATTCTGTTAGTAACTATTTTATCTATTTTATCAGAGGCTGAAAGCTTTTCTTTACTCTTTTTTGTGTAGCAGCTTTTAATTATAGAAGATATATAAACATATCTTTCGTTAGTTATTATACTTTCGCTGTCATCATCAAATTTTTCTTCTGCCTCAATAATAAGATTTTCAATATTAGGCGGATTTTTCATAAGGTTTTTTATTTTGTCATCTCTTTCAAAAAGCTTAATGGCAAAAAACCTCTTTTGCTCATCAGTAACACCTGTAATCTTTTCTTCTATGTTATCCAATATTTCCTCTACTTCCTCATTAAAGGTATGCTGAGGTACTGTAGCTTTTTTACTTAAAGCCACTTTTACAGCTTCCTGTGCTGCTTGAATAACATTTTCGCCTTTAAGAGCAGAAATCTCAATTACTTTACAGCCAGTCTTTTTAGAAAGCTCATCAGTATTAATAATATCTCCGCTTTTTCTAACAGCGTCCATCATGTTTACAGCTATAACAACCGGTATACCAAGTTCTGTAAGCTGTGTTGTTAAATAAAGATTTCGCTCGATATTTGTTCCGTCAAGTATATTAAGTATTGCATCAGGCTTTTCCGAAATAAGATAATTTCTGGCTATAACTTCTTCAAGAGTATACGGTGAAAGTGAATATATACCAGGAAGGTCAACAATAACAGCATCTTTGTTGCCTTTAAGTCTTCCTTCTTTTTTCTCAACTGTAACTCCCGGCCAGTTACCTACAAATTGGTTAGCACCTGTAAGCGCATTAAAAAGCGTTGTTTTACCGCAGTTTGGGTTACCCGCAAGAGCGATTTTAATCATTACAATGTCCCCCTTACTAATTGCTCCTAAGCAATTGAATTTATAAATAAACAATTAATATTAGTTAATGCTAATTAAGTGTTAAAAAAATTATTCTACCATAATCATTTGAGCATCGGCTTTTCTTATTGAAAGCTCATAACCCCTAACAGTAACTTCAACAGGATCGCCTAAAGGAGCTACTTTTCTAATAAGTATTTCAATTCCTTTAGTTATACCCATATCCATAATACGTCTTTTAACCGCCCCCTGACCTTCTATTTTTACTACCTTAACTTTACTTCCTACGGCAGCATCTTTTAAAGTCATAATAAACTCCTCCCAAAATTAAATATAAATCTTTCCTGCCATTTGGCTGCTTACAGCTACTCTTGAGCCTTTAACTTCAACAATTACATTTCCTTTTATTGAAGTAACTACTTTAACAATACCTCCTTCAACAAAACCAAGATTAGCCAAAAAATGTCGTATATCTTCTTTACCGGTTATTCTTTTAATTTTGTTTTCATCACCTATTTTGGCCATTGTTAAAGGCATAATATCAGCTCCTTAGACAGTTTATTAATCTCACTCAACTACAATTAGTTTTTTCTAACAGAAAACAGATTACCATTAAAGTTATAATTTGTCAATAGCAATGCTAAAATTAATTATCAATAACTAATTTTTATTTTTATGAACTAATTTTATATTGACATAGATAACTAAAAATGTTATTATTCCCTTAGTTAGCAATAGGTAACTATATTAAAAGGAGGTATAATATGAGTGTAGTAATAGTAGGCGGCAACGACAGAATGGCCCGCCAATATAAAGATGTTTGCAGCAGGTACAACTGTAAAGCCAAAGTTTTTACCCAGCTTCCAGGTAATTTTAAATCGCATATAGGCAATCCTGACCTTATAGTTTTATTTACAAGTACGGTATCTCATATTATGGTAAAAAGTGCCGTACAGACAGCTAAAAAATACGATATTAAAATAGCCCGAAGCCATACCAGCTCATCTTCAGCTTTGCATAATATATTAGCCGAATATTGTGTTTAATAAACGCTTACCAAGCGGCGTTATTTCAACATGCCAAAACTTTTGACGCTCTTTGACCCCATACCAAATATAACTCTAATTTCTTTAAACTACATAACGCCGCATAAAAAAGAGTCCCAAAAGGACTCTTTTATTAAATGATATTTATTTTTTAACCTGCTCAAAAAGCCAATTTCTCATATCTTTATTAGCATAAGCTGGCGTCCAAGAAAAGTGTCCAGAAGGATAAAATACTTTTCCGCTTTCGTAAATTGTTTTTTTGTACTCAACTCCTGCTTCGTCAAGAGCTTTTAGTGTAGGAACACACCATTTCTCATAATTTACTTCCGGGTCGTCTATTGCATGGAAAGTCCATATAGGAATACCTTTCAAGTTTTTAACGGTTTCTGGATTTGCGCCACCACAAACAGGCACTATAGCCGCAAATTCTTCTGGGTGCTCAATAGCCATTTCAAATGTTCCAAATCCACCCATTGAAACACCTGTCATATATATTCTTTTTAAATCAACATCATATTCTTTCTTAATTTTTTGCAAAAGATTATAAGCTGTAATTCCCCACTTTGTAAATTTATAGCTTTCAGCATTTTCATCGCCAAAGTCAAGGAATTTCATAAAATAAGTCCAGCCTATTCCGTTAGCTTCTGCGCACTGTGGAGCAATTACAATACATTCATTAATTCCTTTTTCAGAGTCTTTAGCCCAAACCGTTGCACTTTCGTAGCGCTTTAAAACCATATCCACACTTTGGAGTCTTTGTCCTGCACCATGAAGAACAAAAACAAGGGGATATTTTTTGCCATTTCCATAGTTTTTAGGAAGGTATAATTCATAAGGCATTTTAACTCCTGTTGTTTCGTCATCAAAAACAAAAGGTTTAAAAGCATTATAAATTTTAGAAGCATTTTCTCTTACAATTTCTACGTTATAAACAGTTTCATCATTTCCGTTTACAGCTTTTATTTCCGCTTTTTGGCTGTAATCAATACCGTAAGACTCATAATCTTGGCTGAGCTTTACAAGTACACCATTATTGTCTGTCACCTTTTGGCCGTTTACAAATATTTCCGTTCCATTTTCAGCTTTTGGGTATAATTTAATACCATAAATGTCGCTTTGAACAAAATACTTATAATTATATATATCTGGCTTAAATTCAGGCACTAAAGAGTTTCCAGTAAGAGTTATGTCTTCAGCAGATAAACCAGTAAGAAAAATACCGTTTTTATTCATACAAGCTCCCCCTCCTAAAAATAAATATTTTATAAATTATTTAATAAACTTTTCAATAAACTCATTTTCCGTAATAACAGGAACCGAAAGCTCAGATGCTTTTTTGTTTTTAGACGACTGAGAGAAAGCGTCATTATTAATAAGATAGCTTGTTTTGCCTGTTACGCTTCCTGTAACTTTTCCGCCTAAGGATTCTATTTGAGCCTGAAGCTCTTTTCTGTTTTTGTAATGCTCCAAATCTCCTGTTATAACAAATGTGAGTCCGCTTAAATTTAAATCTGAAACAGTTGTTTCTTCTGCTTTAAATTTAATATAGCTTAAAGCCTCGTTAAGAAGTTTTATATTATTCTCATTTGAAAAATAACTGTGTATGCTGTGGGCAATTACCTCGCCAAAGCCATCTATACTGTTAAGCTCATCAGTTGTGGCTTTAAGTATTTTGTTTAAATCATAATCCATATTTTTACAAAGAAGTTTTGCATTGCTTAAACCAACATGGTTAATGCCCAAAGCATATATAAAATTAGCCAAATTTACATTTTTAGACTTTTCTATTGAATTTATAATGTTGCTATACGACTTTTCACCAAAGCCTTCAAGCTCTTTAATATTGTTTTCAAAATTCTGTAATTTGAATATATCAACATAAGTTTCAACAAAGCCATTATCTGTAAATTTCCTCAATGTTTCCTCAGAAAGACCTTCTATATTCATTGCATCACGGCTTACAAAATGAGTCAAAGACCGCACTCTTTGTGCGTGGCAGTTAGGGTTAGTACAGTAAAGAGCTTTTCCATCTTTAATACTGCGTATCTCTGTTTCGCCACCGCAAACAGGACAGTTTTCCGGTATTTTAACATTGCCGCTTTTTGTAATGTTTTCGGCTATCTGCGGAATAATCATATTGGCTTTATAAACAAGAATTTTGTCGCCAATTCCTATTTTAAGCTCCTCCATAATGCTTAAATTATGAAGGCTTGCCCTGTTTACAGTTGTGCCTTCCAACTCAACAGGGTCAAACACAGCTACAGGGTTAATAAGTCCTGTTCTTGATGTGCTCCAGTCTATTTCTCTTAAAACTGTTTCTGCTGTTTCGTCTTTCCACTTAAAGGCAATGGAGTCCTTAGGGAATTTAGAAGTTTCGCCAAGAGAGTTACTGTATGCAATACTGTTGTAAGTAAGCACAAGGCCGTCGGAAGCAAAAGAGTTGTTTTCTATTCTTTTTTCAAAATCTTTAACGCTTTCTTCTATATTATCAGCTGTTACAATTTTACTTTCAACTACATCAAAACCAAGCTCTTTTAAAAACTCCATTTGCTGAGTTTTTAACTCAAACTCTTTACCTTCTGATGAAACAAGTGTAAATGCATAAAAAGTAACCTGTCTTTCAGCCGCTATCTGGCTGTTAAGCTGACGCACTGTTCCGCTGCAAAGGTTGCGTGGATTTTTATATTTCTCATCATCAGGCAGTGTATCATTAATTCTCTCAAACTCATCGTAAGAAATAACGCCTTCTCCTCTTAATATAAGCTCACCTTTAAATGAAATATTAACTGGAATATTCTTAAATACTCTGGCATTATGGGTTATATCCTCGCCTACTTCGCCGTTTCCCCTTGTAACAGCCTGTTGAAGCTCGCCATTATTATATTTAAGTACTATTGTAAGTCCGTCAAGCTTCCAAGAAAGTATGCCTTCTTTATCGTTAAGCCAGCTTTTAAGCTTAAGTACATCTTTTGTTTTATCAAGGGAAAGCATTCTTTTTTCGTGCCTAATTTTTGTAAGACCGCTTAAAACAGTATATCCTACCCTTTGTGTAGGGCTATTTGACATTATAACTCCTGTACTTTTTTCAAGCTCACAAAGCTCATCATAAAGTTTATCGTACTGATAATCTGTCATTACAGGGTCAGCGTCTTGATAATATTTCTTTGAAGCCTCGTTTAATATCTTTATGAGCTCTTTCATTCTTTCCAAATAAACGCACCTCTTTACTCGGTTTTAATAAGTTTAGAAAGCCTTGCCATAAATTTTTTAACACCTTTTGAAGGGAAAGAAACTTCTACTTCATAGTCAGCACCAGCTGGCTTTATGCTCTTAACTGTACCTATTCCATATTTAGGAGCACGTACTTTATCGCCTACATCAAAAGTAAGCTTAAAGTCTTTAGGCTCTGGCATTTTGCTTTGTGCCGCGCTTTTAATGCCGTAAGTATTTCCGGCTGAAATAGGTGAAAATAAATTGCTTTGTCTGCCAAATGTTGGTTTTGTTCCCTTAAGTGCTGAAAAAGAACCGCCTAAACCATAAGTATCCGCATTTTTATTATTTTCAATCCACTCTAAGTTATGCGGCGGTATTTCTTTTAAAAATCTTGAAGGCTGGTTGTATTGCGTGTTGCCATGCTGCATTCTTGTTTTGGCATAAGTAACATAAAGCTCTTCTCTTGCCCTTGTAATGCCTACATAGCACAGCCTTCTTTCTTCCTCAACATCTTTTTCGTCTCCGCTTGTAATACTTCTATAACCTGGGAAAAGGCCTTCTTCCAAACCTGCAAGGAATACAACCGGGAATTCAAGGCCTTTAGCTGAATGAAGTGTCATAAGAACAACGGAATCTTCATCTTCTGAATAAGAGTCTATATCCACCACAAGTGCAACTTCCTCCAAAAATCCTTCAAGAGATGTATCACCTGTTGAATTAATATATTCAGCTGCTTTTGAAACAAATTCCTCTATGTTTTCAATACGCATTTTAGCTTCTTCTGAGCCATCTATTTCAAGCATATCAATATATCCTGTTCTTTTGGCTACAGCGTCTATAAACTCAGAAGATGTCATAGTGTTTTTATCTGCTCTAAGCTTTTCCATCATGTCATAAAACAGAGCAAAATTTTTGGCACTTCTTCCAATACTGTCGCTTGCAGCAGCAGCCGGAAGTATTTCATAAAAACTAAGATTGTTCTGTGCTGCCAAAGCCGAAACTTTTTCTACAGAAGTATCTCCTATACCCCTTTTTGGCACATTTATAATTCTTTTAACTGCTATATCGTCATAAGGGTTAGCTATAACTTTTAAATAAGCATGAATATCTCTGATTTCTTTCCTGTCATAAAATCTTGTTCCGCCGCAAAGCCTGTAAGGAATATTGCGCTTTACAAGCTGTTCCTCAAGAGCTCTTGACTGAGCGTTAGTACGGTATAAAATAGCAAAATCCTTGTAATTTCTGCCTTTTTTTATAAGCTCCTCTATTTTTAAAGCTATAAATCTGCCTTCTTCATACTCGTTATCGGCTTTATAACCTTTAATTATGCTGCCATCCATGTTTTCAGTCCAAAGCGACTTGTCTTTTCTCTCGTCATTGTTTTTAATAACGGCATTGGCAGCTTTAAGTATAGTTTTTGTTGAGCGATAGTTCTGCTCCAGTTTAATAACCTCGGTTTCAGGAAAGTCCTTTTCAAAATCAAGTATATTTCTTATGTTAGCACCTCTCCAGCCGTATATGCTCTGGTCATCATCGCCTACAACACAAAGGTTATGATATTTAGAAGCAAGAAGCTTAACAAGCTCATACTGGCTTGTATTTGTATCCTGATACTCATCAACCATTATGTACTTAAATCTTTCCTGATAGTAATCAAGAACATCTGGGTTTTCCCTGAAAAGCTTAACTGTATTATATATCAAATCATCAAAATCAAGAGCACAGCTGTTTTTGAGCTTGCTTTGATACTCACGGTAAACCTGTCCTATACGTTCACAGCGTATATCACCGCTGTTTTTAGCCATATAATCAGAAGGTGATAAAAGCTCCTCTTTAGCGGCACTTATGTTTGCCAAAGCTCCTTTTACAGTAAATGTTTTATCTGTAAGGCTGTAACCCATACGGGTAAATACTTCCTTCATTACTTTTTGAGTATCATCTGTATCGTATATAGAAAAATTTCTGTCGAAACCAAGTTTATCTATATCTCGTCTTAATATTCTTACACAAGATGAGTGGAATGTGCTTACCCAAATATCTTTTGCAGCTTCACCAACAACTGCTGTTACTCTTTCACGCATTTCCCTTGCAGCTTTGTTTGTAAATGTAATAGCAAGTATATTCCAAGGCTTAACACCGTTTTCCACAAGGTTAGCTATTCTTATTGTTAAAGCGCCAGTTTTTCCTGAGCCGGCACCTGCCAGAACAAGTACAGGGCCTTCGGTTTTAAGCACTGCTTTTTTCTGCATAGGATTTAAGCTGTCAAAACTAATCATATCCATTATTCTCCATTTCGTTTAAAGCATAAAATTAGGAAGCTATAATTAATAACTTCCCAAAACAAAATTACATATCTTTATCTTTATCTTTATTTTTATTTTTTTCATTAAGCCTGTCAATAGCAAGCTTGTACCCATCTGTACCATATATAAGCGCTCTGTTTACGCGGCTTATAGTTGCTGTTGACGCTCCGGTTTTTTCCGCAATCTCAATATATGTGCATTTTCTGTCGAGCATTTCGGCAACAGCCATTCTTTGGGCAATAGCGTTAATTTCGTGGACAGTACATAAATCCTCAAAAAGCTGATAACACTCATCAACTGTGTTCATTGTGAGGATATATTCAAAAAGCTTATCCACAAAATCGCTTTTAATTTTGTTATTCAATTAAATCACCTTCACAGCATTATTATATTTTTTCCGTCTGTCACTATGTTATATATTTTAACATTTTAATGCTGTAAAGTAAAGCAGTTATAAAAAAGTTGTACAAATTTTATACAAATATAACTATGGCTTAATTATAAGTGATGAGCAAATTTCTCTCCAGCAGTCTTGACAGAAGTCAACCTCCTGATACTCACCGTCAGATTTAGAAAAATATCCCCACTTTTTTTCAATGTGTATATAATCTTCTTTTTCCGGATTTAGGCTTCTGCCGCACTTATTGCAAATCACCTCGGCAGTGTACAGCTCTTTAACTATTCTTTCTTCTTTTTTAAGCATTCTCCCCCACCGCCTTTATTATTTAATGCTTTTTAAAATATTGTGACGAAAAAAATTTTATCATACTTTTGAAAAAAAATATATATTAAATTACTTCCGCAGATGTTAAAATATTCTGGAAAGGACAGATTAACATGATTAGTAACGAATTAAACATAACAGATATGTCTTTCTGCTGTCTGTGTCCAAGAAACTGCAAAGCTGACAGAACAAAAAACATTTTGGGCTTCTGTAAGTCATCTGAATACCCAAAAGCCGCCCTTGCCTCAATACATAAATTCGAGGAACCACCTATAAGCGGCGCAAGGGGTTCCGGCACAGTGTTTTTTTCTGGCTGTAATCTTAAATGCGTTTTCTGCCAGAACTACGAAATAAGTCAGCTTAACAAAGGAAAAGAGCTTTCAACAGATGAACTTGCAGAAATTTTTATAAACCAACAAAACAAAAATGTTCATAACTTAAACCTTGTTTCGGCTGGACATTTTTTGCCTAAAGTTCGAGAAGCTCTAATAAAAGCTAAAAGTATGGGGCTTAAAATACCGGTTGTTTACAATTCATCAGGATATGAAAAAGTTGAAGCTCTTAAACTCCTTGATGGACTAATTGACATTTATTTGCCTGATATTAAATACTTTTCATCGGAAATTTCAGCAAAATACAGTGGCGCAGCCGATTATTTTAAATTTGCCTCATCTGCTGTAAAAGAGATGTATCGTCAGGTAGGAAAAAATGAATTCGACTCAAATGGCATTATGCAAAAAGGTGTTATAATACGTCATCTTGTACTGCCAAACTGCCGTAAAGACTCTTTTAAAGTGCTGGATTTTATAAAAGAAACTTTTGGGGATAATGTATATGTTTCTATTCTTAATCAATATACACCTATGTATAAAGCCAAAGAAATTAAAGAGCTTAACCGCCGAGTGACCACATTTGAATATAACAGCGTAATTGATTATTTTTTCAATATTGGGCTAAAATACGGTTATATGCAGGAAAGAAATTCAGCCACAAGCGCGTATACACCTGTTTTTGATTTAAGCGGACTTGATACAGAAAGGAATGAATAAAAATGGAAAGCGTAACAGATAAGTTTTTAAGATATATATCTTACGAAACAACATCAAACGAAGACAGCCAAATAACACCCAGCTCAGACTGCCAAATGGATTTAAGCAATATCCTTGTTAGTGAATGTAAAAAATTAGGTTTAAAAAACGTAACACAACAAGAAGGCTATGTTATGGCTTTTCTAGAAAAAACAGCCGAAAACTATCCTAAAATAGGCTTTATTGCCCACATGGACACAAGCCCAGACGCGTCAGGCAAAAATATAAAACCAAACATAATTAAAAACTATGATGGCTCTGTTATAAAGCTTTCCAATGGCAAAGAACTTTCGCCGCAGGACTTTCCGGATTTAAAATTATATGTTGGTGAGGATATTATAACAACCGACGGCACAACTCTTTTAGGTGCTGACGACAAAGCCGGTATTGCCGAAATAATGAGTGCAGTTGAGTATTTAAAAGAAAACAGCCATATACCACATGGAGAAATTGCTATAGCTTTTACTCCTGATGAAGAAATTGGCCGAGGCGCTGATAAATTTGATGTAAAAGCATTTGGTGCAGATTTTGCCTATACTATGGATGGTGGCAAAATTGGAGAATTGGAATTTGAAAACTTTAACGCTGCCAGAGTTAAAATAATAATCAACGGCAGAAACGTACATCCAGGATATGCCAAAGATACAATGATTAATGCTTCTTTAATAGGCAGTCATTTAGTTTCTTTATTCCCTAAAAACGAAACACCATCTACAACAGAAAAATATGAAGGCTTCTATCATTTGTGTTCATTTAACGGTACCGTTGAGGAATGTACCATTACCTACATTTTAAGGGATTTTACATCAGAAGGCCTTGAAAAACGTAAGCAGTTTGTTTTAAACACCGTTGAAAACCTTAATATAACATACAATAACGCCATAGAGCTTGAAATCCATGACGAATATCGAAACATGTACGAAAAGATAAAAGACAAAAAATATATAATCGATTTAGCAGAAAAAGCAATGCTTAAATGCGGCATTACACCAATAAAACAGCCTATCCGCGGCGGAACAGACGGTGCAAGGCTTTCATATATGGGTCTTGCCTGCCCTAATATATTTGCCGGCGGCCATAATTTCCACGGAGTATATGAGTTTATTCCTATAAATTCAATGGAAAAAGCTAGAGATGTAATAATTAATATATGTACTATGGCAGAAGGAATAAAATAAAAAACATGTCTTGACATGTAAATTTTAATGTGTTATTATAAGCAAAAATTTTAAAAGCTGTGATTGAGTTATATGGGCGGCGCCGGTTACAATATCAGAGAGCAGTGCGGTTGCTGAAAGCATTGCAGTACGGTATGTCGTAAATTACGCCTCATGAGCTCCGGAGAAGAAATAACAGTAAGCTTCGGCGGATTAGCGCACGTTACAGCGCATAAGAGTGCCTGTAAAACAGGTAATTAAGGTGGTACCACGGTCTTTCCGTCCTTTTGGACTGAAAGACCTTTTTTGTTTGGTCCGCCCATATAAATTTAGGAGGTATAAAAATGGAAAACGTATTGGATGTATTACAGGAAAGAGGATTTATTGAACAGCTTACACACGAGGAAGAAACAAGAGAACTTTTAGGCAAAGAAAAAATCACTTTCTACATCGGTTTTGACCCTACAGCCGACAGCCTTCATGTTGGCCACTTTCTTACTATAATGGCTATGGCACACATGCAAAGAGCAGGACACCGTCCTATAGCTCTTATGGGCGGCGGCACAGGTATGATTGGTGACCCTACAGGAAAAACAGATATGCGTAAAATGCTTACTGTAGAGCAGATAGACCACAATGTTGAATGTTTCAAAAAGCAGCTTTCAAAACTTATTGATTTTTCAGACGGAAAAGCTCTTATTGTTAATAACGCCGACTGGATAAGAAACCTTAACTACATTGATTTTCTCCGTAATATAGGCGTTCATTTTTCAGTAAACCAAATGCTTACTGCTGAATGCTACAAAACAAGACTTGAAAAAGGCCTTTCATTCCTTGAGTTTAACTACATGCCTATGCAGGCAAATGACTTTCTTGAATTAAACAAAAAATACGGCTGTGTAATGCAGCTTGGCGGCAGCGACCAGTGGGCAAACATACTTGGCGGTGTAGACCTTATTCGTCGTAAAGAACGCAAACCAGCATACGGAATGACTTTTAAACTTCTTACTACAAGCGAAGGCAAAAAAATGGGCAAAACAGAAGGCGGCGCTGTATGGCTTGACGCTGAAAAAACAACTCCATACGAGTTTTACCAGTACTGGAGAAATGTAGGCGACAAAGATGTTGAAAAATGCCTTGCCCTTCTTACATTCCTTCCTATGGACGAAGTGCGCAGACTTGGCGCTCTTGAGGGCAGTGAAATTAACAAAGCAAAAGAAGTTCTTGCTTTTGAAGTTACAAAAATTATTCACGGTGAAGAAGAAGCTCAAAAGGCACAAGAAGCTGCAAGAGCACTTTTTGCAGGCGGCGCAGAAGGCGGCTCAATACCTACTACAGAAATTACAAAAGAAGAATTTGCAGGCGGTATGGATATACTTACACTCCTTGTAAAATGCGGTCTTATATCTTCAAAGAGCGAAGGCAGACGCCTTGTTCAGCAAAACGGCTTAAAACTTAACGAAGAAAAAGTTACAGCTTTTGACTATGTTGTAACAGAAAAAGATTTTGAAGGCGGTAAAGCTAAAATACAAAAAGGTAAAAAAGTTTTCCACCACGCAAAACTTATATAATAATGTAAAATAGAAAAAACAGCATGAAATTCTGATTTGAAGGAATTTCATGCTGTTTTATTTTTATTTTAAAATTCAAAATCAAATTCGCCTTTGCCTACTCTCATCATAAGCTCAACAACTGCTTCTTTTGCATCTTTGCCATCGAAAAGAACGCGATTTATAGCTTCTGTAATAGGCATTTCAACATTGTATTTTTTAGAAAGGTCATAAGCTGCTTTTGCTGTATTTACTCCTTCAACTACCATGTGAACCTCATTAAGTGTTTCATCAAGCTTTTTGCCTTCACCAAGAAGAATACCAGCACGGCGGTTTCTTGAATGCATGCTTGTGCATGTTACAATTAAATCTCCCATTCCAGAAAGACCTATAAATGTTTCAGCTTTGCCGCCCATTTTAACGCCAAGACGAGCAATCTCTGCCAAACCTCTTGTCATAAGCGCTGCTTTTGTATTGTCGCCAAAACCAAGGCCATCATTCATTCCCGCTGCAAGAGCAATTACGTTTTTAAGCGCCGCACCTAACTCTATGCCTATCATGTCGCTGTTTGTGTATATTCTAAAACGCTCATTCATAAACTCGTTCTGAATCATTTTTGCTGTTTCCATGTCTTTACATGAAACAACACAGGCTGTAGGTATATTTCTGCCTACCTCCTCAGCATGGCTTGGCCCTACAAGAGTACATATTTTGCATTTAGGCAAACATTCTTCTATAACCTGAGAAAGCCTTAAAAGAGAGCCATCCTCAAGACCTTTAGCCACATTTACTATAACCTGATTTTCGTTTATAAAAGGCTCAAAATCCATTAAATTTTTACGCACAAATTTCGACGGAATAGCTGTAATTATAATATCAGCACCATTAACGGCTTCTTTTCTGTCTGTAAGTATTTTAATACTTTCATTTATTTTAACACCTGGAAGGTATTCTTTATGTTCATGTTCAGCCTTAATTCTGTCAGCTTCTTCCTGCTTCCACGACCATATTGTAACATCATGGCCGTATTTATCAAGCATAACGGCAAGAGCCGTTCCCCAGCTTCCAGAACCAATAACAGTAATTTTCTTCATCAGCACAGCCTCCAATTTATTTTCTAGCAAACAGCGCGTTCTCGCTGCCGTTTAGTATTCTTGATATGTTGGATTTATGTTTAATTACAGCTATAACAGCCATAATAAGCGTAATTGTTGTAACCTCTGCTGGGGCTGAAAGAATATAGCACATTACAGGCACAGTTAATATTAAAAATAATGAGCCCATTGAAACATATCCCTTAATAAATAAACCAATAAGTCCCATAACAAAAGACACAGCCGTGACAAGCGGGTTAAAAAATATCATAAGGCATAAATCCATGCCTATAGACGATGCTATGCCCTTTCCGCCTTTAAACTTTAAATAAAACGGAAAGTCATGGCCAAGCATAACACCTAAAGAACCATAAATTCCACCTATCAAGCCGCCAAAAAAGTGATAGCATATAGCAAAAGCTATTATGCATTTTCCTACATCACAAATAAATGTAGCTGCTCCAGCTTTTTTGCCTAAAACCCTTAAAGCATTTGTTGAGCCAAGGTTTCCGCTGCCATATTTTCTTATATCCTTACGCATAAAAAGGCTTACAAAATACGCAGACTGAAAACAGCCAAAAGCATAACCTATTAAAACACAAAAGATTCTGAACATTTTAAGAATTCTCTTTCCTTTCCCTTACAACAAAATGAATAGGCGTACCTGTAAAACCAAAAGCTTCCCTTAACTGGTTTTCGATATACCTTCTGTATGAAAAGTGCATAAGTGTTCTGTCGTTTACAAACAAAACGAATGTTGGCGGCTTAACACTTGCCTGAGTAATATAATAAATCCTCAGCTGACGTCCTTTGTCACTTGGCGGCTGCTGCATTGCCATAGCTTCTATAAGCACATCATTAAGCACACCGGTACTTATTCTTAAATTGTTATTTTCTCTTGAAGCTTTAATAAGCTCAATCATTCTTGGTATTCTTTGGCCTGTTTTGGCAGATATAAATACCTTTGGAGCATAAGACATGTAAGAAAGCTCTGTGTCTATGTCCTTAAGGAATTTATTCATTGTTTTGTCGTCTTTTTCTATTGAATCCCATTTATTAATGGCAATAACAGCACCCTTACCTCTTTCGTGGGCAATACCAGCAATTTTAGTGTCCTGGTCAGTAACGCCTTCGTTAGCGTCAACCACAAGCACAGCAACATCACATCTTTCAACTGCGGCAACAGCTCTAATAATACTGAAACGCTCAATATCTTCTTTTATTTTGCTTTTTCTTCGCATTCCGGCTGTGTCTATAAACACAAAATCCGTTCCGTCTATTGTAATTTCAGTATCTATGGCATCACGTGTTGTACCAGGAATATTACTTACAATAAGCCTTTCTTCACCAAGTATTTTATTAATTAACGATGATTTGCCTACATTTGGCTTACCTATAATGGCAACTCTGATTTTGTCATCATCTTCTTCCTCTGCTGTTCCTTCTGGGAATTTAGATATAACTTCATCAAGCAAGTCACCAAGACCAAGCATTTGTCCTGCCGAAACAGGTATAGGGTCACCCATGCCAAGTGAATAGAACTCGTAAACATCAAGATTTTCAGTTCGCATGTTATCTACTTTGTTAACAGCAAGTATAACTGGTTTTCTTGTTCTTCTTAAAATATCTGCAACTTTAGCGTCCTCATCTGTAACGCCCTGCTTAACATCCGTAACAAATATTATAACATCTGCTGTTTCAATAGCTATTTCAGCTTGGTTAAGTATCTGTTTAAGTATAATATTTTCTGCTCCCGGTTCCATACCGCCTGTGTCTACAAGTGTAAAATAATTTCCAAGCCACTCTACGTCGGCATATATTCTGTCCCTTGTAACTCCCGGCGTATCTTGAACAATAGATATTCTTTGACCGGCTATTTTATTAAAAAGAGTAGACTTGCCTACATTAGGCCTTCCTACAACCGCAACTATAGGTTTGCTCATTTTAATCCTCCGTAATTGTTTTTACAAAATCACTGCCGCTTTCGCCTGTAATTTTAATTTTTATATTTAATTCTTTTTCTATGTCTTTTAAATCCATATCATCCAAAAGGACTGTTTCGCCATCCCTTAAAAGGTTCTTAGGCAAACATAAATATTCACCCAACTCTTTATCTTTAAGCTGTTCAACTATATCCTTTCCTGTAAGAAGACCTGAAACTGAAATTTTGCCGCCGAAAAACTCGTTTTTTATAGCGTAAACATTTACTTTCAGACCTTCAAACTTCTCTTCAAGTCTTTTGCAAAGTGAAGAAATAAACTCAAAAGCCGCCGTTCCTGTTGCCAAAGAAACAACTTTATTTAATTTTTTTGGCTTAAGAGTGTCAAAATACTCATTAAACTCATAAAGCATAAGAGAAATCATACCAACACCGTTTTCTATCTGCGGAAAATCCTCATAAGACTCATAAGGAGGAAATTCCACACCAGCGTTTAAATAAAACTCGTCAGCTATAAAAACAAATGATGAGCCAATTTCATTTTTAAGCTTTTTCTGCCAGGAAGTAACCTGGTTAATTACATTTAAGCTGCTTTCCTTGTCAAAAGGCTCCATTGGATAAAGCCCATCGCGGTATCTGGTAAGGCCAATAGGCACAACAGAAAGGCTTCTGGCATGCGGAAAATACCCTGCCATATCTTTAATTGTTTTGTCCAATACAGCACCATCGTTTATATTTCTGCAAAGAACCACCTGTAAATTCATTTCTATATTTGCCGCCGCCAGTTTATCCATATAACCAAGGAGTTTATCGGCAAAACGGTTATTAAGCATTTTTTTCCTAAGCTCCATATCCGTTGTATGCACAGATATATTAATAGGCGAAAGATGATAGTATATTATTCTGTCAAGGTCTTTTTCTTTCATGTTTGTCAGTGTAACATAGTTACCCTGCAAAAACGAAAGCCTTGAGTCATCATCTTTAAAATA
>CALWEX010000067.1 GCA_944377425.1 uncultured Clostridia bacterium | reverse complement strand
AGAAACAGTTCGTCAAATGGACCGCTGAGGGTGCAGTCAAATGTGTGTAATGCACAGAGTATTCTGCAACGTGTGGGCATACGTAAGTTGCCGGGGATATGTTGGTATCCTGACAAGTGCACAGCGTTGTTGCTGTGAATCAAGGTGGCACCGCGGATAATGGTTTTATTCGTCCTTGGCAAAAAGTTTAGGCTTTTTTGTCAAGGCTTTTTTTATACTCCTTTGGCAAATTAGCTGAGGGAGTATTTTTTTATAAAATTTTGGTCGTAGATAATGTAAATCAACACCGTATTTTGAAGATGTAAAAATAGCCTAAGTTAATTATGAAGTTTTATCTGAATTCTGTACACCTCTTAAAGCTAAAAAACATTAAAAAGTTCCAGCTAACTGCTATATATTAGAATCTATAGCAAAACACCCTTTGGTTGCAGATAAAAAAACACACCATGATATTTAAAAATAATAAAATCACTTTAATAAAAAATTATGGCAGTTGAACACAAAAAATATCCAATATTTGGTGTTCAGTTCCACCCAGAATCTATTATGACACCTGAAGGAATGACAATGCTAAATAATTTTATTAATTTAAAGCAAAAGGGGGATTTGGCATGATACAAGAAGCTATTATTAAAATTGTAAATAAACAGGACCTTACATACAACGAAGCGTATTCAGTAATGAACGAGATTATGAGCGGAGTAACAACACCAACGCAAAATGCTGCTTTTTTAGCTGCACTTTCTACCAAAAGCGCCAGAGCAGAAACTATAGACGAGATTTCAGGCTGTGCCGCTGCTATGAGGGCGCATGCAACTAAAGTTGAAACCAATATGGATGTATTTGAAATAGTGGGAACAGGCGGAGATAATGCACACAGTTTTAATATATCCACAACATCAGCCATTATTGCAGCAGCTGGTGGAATGAAAGTTGCAAAGCATGGCAACAGAGCGGCCTCTTCAAAATGCGGAACAGCCGATTGTTTAGAGGCTCTTGGAGTTAATATTCAGCAAAATCCAGAAAAATGTATTGAGCTTTTAAATGAAGTTGGGATGTGTTTCTTTTTTGCCCAAAAATATCATGCTTCAATGAAATATGTTGGCAGTATAAGAAAAGAGTTAGGATTTAGAACGGTATTTAACATACTTGGACCACTTACAAACCCAAGCAGTCCTAAAATGCAGCTTTTAGGTGTTTACGACGATTATCTTGTAGAACCTCTTGCTCAAGTACTTATAAGCCTTGGTGTTAAAAGAGGAATGGTAGTATATGGTCTTGATAAATTAGACGAAATTTCACTGAGTGCTCCAACAAAGATTTGTGAGTTTAAAGATGGATGGTTTAAATCTTATACAATAACTCCAGAGGAATTTGGTTTTGAACGCTGTAAAAAAGCTAACCTTGTGGGAGGAACACCGGAAGAAAATGCCGAGATTACAAAAAATATATTAAAAGGCGAAAAAGGTCATAAACGAAATGCTGTATTAATGAATGCTGGAGCGTCATTATACCTTGGTGATAAGGCAAAAACTTTTAAAGACGGAATTAATCTGGCTGCCGAAATTATAGATTCCGGTAAGGCAATGGAAACACTTCAAAAATTTATAGAAGTAAGCAATCGTTAGGAGGTAAAAAATGACAATACTTGAACAGCTGGCAGAGCATGCAAAAGAACGAGTTGAAATAAATAAAAAGCTTATTTCGTTTGAAGAAATAAAAAGCAAGGCTTTAGAAATCTCAAAAGGCAAATTTGAATTTGAAAAAGCACTTAAGAATCCGGATATTTCTTTTATATGCGAATGTAAAAAAGCTTCCCCATCAAAAGGCTTAATAGCTCCTGAATTTGATTATATTAAAATTGCCAAAGAGTATGAACAGGCAGGAGCCGACTGTATTTCTGTACTTACAGAACCTAAGTGGTTTTTAGGCAGCGACAGATTTTTAAAAGAAATAGCGGAAAATGTTTCTATACCATGTTTAAGAAAAGACTTTACTGTTGACCCATATATGATTTTTGAAGCAAAAATTTTAGGTGCAAGTGCTGTTTTACTTATATGCTCTATATTAACTGAAAAAGAACTTTGTGAATACATTAAGATATGTGATAAGTTAGGTCTTTCTGCTTTAGTAGAAGCCCATAGCGAAGAAGAAGTAAAAGCGGCTTTAAACTCTGGAGCAAGGGTTATTGGTGTAAATAATCGTAATTTAAAAGATTTTACTGTAGATACCCAAAACAGCCGTCGCCTTAGGGATTTAATACCAAAAGATATAATATTTGTTTCTGAAAGTGGAGTTAAAACAGCTAATGATATTGCCGAATTACGAAAAATAGGAGCTGACGCTGTACTTATAGGTGAAACACTTATGCGAGCTGAAAATAAAAAAGCAAAACTTGCGGAACTGAGAGGTACTTATGAGTAAGATAAAACTCTGCGGACTTACCCGATTATGCGATATTCAGTCGGCTAATATTTGCAAACCGGATTATATAGGTTTTGTATTTGCACCAAAAAGCAGGCGATATATTGACCCCAAGCACGCAGAAGAACTAAAAAAAGAATTACATTCGGATATTTTGGCAGTAGGAGTATTTGTAAATGAAGATATTGCAAAAATAGCTGAATTACTTAATAATGGAGTTATAGATATAGTGCAGCTTCATGGTAACGAAAGCAATGAATATATAAAAAAACTTCGTACTTTAACAGATAAACCAATTATTAAAGCTTTTAGTATAAAAAGTGCAAATGATATATTTGCAGCACAAAATTCTTTGGCAGATTACATTTTGCTTGATGCAGGAAGCGGCGGCACAGGTACAATTTTTAACTGGGAATTAGCAAAAAACATTAATAGGTCATACTTTCTGGCTGGCGGATTGAATTTAGATAACATTAAAACAGCTGTTGAAACACTTAATCCTTATGCTGTAGATGTCAGCTCAGGAGTTGAAACAAACGGCTTTAAAGATAAAGAAAAAATGACTGAATTTGTAAAAATAATTAGAGAGATAAACGAAAGGAATGATTAAAATGACAAACCCAAACGGAAGATTTGGTGTTCATGGCGGACAGTACATACCTGAAACACTTATGAATGCCGTAATAGAGCTTGAAAAAGCTTATAATTACTACAAAAACGACCCCGAATTTAACAAAGAGCTTACAGAGCTTCTTAATGAATATGCCGGCAGACCTTCAAGGCTGTACTATGCAGAAAAAATGACTAAGGACTTAGGCGGAGCCAAAATATATCTTAAAAGAGAGGACCTTAACCACACAGGTGCCCACAAAATAAATAATGTTTTAGGTCAGGCACTTTTGGCAAAGAAAATGGGTAAAACCCGTTTAATAGCCGAAACGGGAGCAGGTCAGCATGGAGTGGCAACAGCTACGGCAGCGGCTCTTTTGGGAATGGAATGTGTTGTTTTTATGGGAGAAGAAGATACCATAAGGCAGGCGCTTAATGTATACAGAATGAGGCTTCTTGGCTCAAAAGTTATATCTGTTAAAAGCGGAACTGGAACACTTAAAGATGCCGTTTCGGAAGCATTCCGTGAGTGGACCAGTAGAATTGACGACACTCATTACTGCCTTGGCTCTGTAATGGGGCCGCACCCGTTTCCAACTATAGTTCGTGATTTTCAGGCAGTAATTTCAAAAGAAATTAAAGAACAGACACTGGAAAAAGAAGGCAGGCTTCCTGACGCAGTTATAGCCTGTGTAGGCGGCGGCTCTAATGCGATTGGTAGTTTCTATCATTTTATAGATGACAAAGATGTACAGCTTATAGGCTGTGAAGCAGCTGGAAAAGGCATTGATACATTTGAAACAGCGGCCACAATAAGCACCGGAAGGCTTGGTATATTCCATGGTATGAAATCGTATTTCTGTCAGGATAAATACGGCCAAATAGCACCTGTTTACTCAATTTCTGCCGGACTTGATTATCCGGGAATAGGCCCGGAGCATGCCCATTTACACGATATAGGCAGGGCACAGTATGTACCTGTTACAGATGAAGAAGCAGTATGTGCTTTTGAGTATTTGTCAAAAACAGAAGGCATTATTCCGGCTATAGAGTCAGCTCATGCTGTTGCTTATGCCATGAAGTTGGCACCTAAAATGGATAAAGACAAAATAATTGTAATTACTATATCCGGCAGAGGAGATAAAGACTGTGCAGCTATTGCAAGATACAGAGGGGAGGATATTTATGAGTAATATAAAGTCTGCTTTTAATAATGGCAAAGCTTTTATTCCTTTTATAACATGCGGTGACCCAGATTTGGAAACAACAGCAGCTTGCGTACGTGCCGCTGCTGAAAACGGCGCTGATTTAATTGAGCTTGGTATTCCATTTTCTGACCCAACAGCTGAAGGGCCAGTGATACAGGGAGCAAATATTCGTGCTTTAAACGGCGGAGTTACTACAGATAAAATATTTGATTTTGTAAGAGAAATAAGAAAAGATATAAAAATACCAATGGTATTTATGACATACTCCAATGTAGTATTTTCTTATGGTTCAGATAAATTTATTTCTACATGTAAAGAAATAGGAATTGACGGAATTATTCTTCCCGATTTGCCTTTTGAGGAAAAAGAAGAATTTCTTCCTCAGTGCCGCAAGTACGGAGTTGATTTAATTTCGCTTATAGCACCAACTTCCAATGACAGAATAGCTATGATAGCTAAAGAAGCAGAAGGCTTTTTATACATAGTTTCAAGTCTTGGCGTTACAGGTACAAGAAGCAAAATTACAACAGACCTTTCATCTATTGTAGATATTGTTCGCCAAAATACTAATATTCCTTGTGCTATAGGCTTTGGAATTTCAACTCCTGAGCAGGCTAAAAAAATGTCGGATATTTCGGATGGAGCCATTATAGGCTCTGCCATAATTAAGATAATTGAAAAATACGGTAAAGATGCTCCAAAGTATATAAGCCAATACGTTAAAGAAATGAAATCTGCAATGAATTAAATTTAAGTAAATAAAACAATAGCAGTGTGGGAACAAAAAACCACACTGTTTTTTTATTAAAATATTTTAATTTATGGCTTTATATTACTGCTTTTATGTTAAACTATATAATTGGAATTAATAAACATTATTATTTCAGGAGTGATAAATTTGCGGATTTTAGTTGTTGAAGACGAAAAGGACATGAATAGGCTTATTGTAAAAACATTGAAAAAAGTCGGCTACAGTGTTGACGGATGTTATGACGGTGAAGAAGCCTTACTAAATTTAATGGGTGCTGAATATGACGCCATAGTGCTTGATGTTATGATGCCTAAAAAGGACGGATATGAACTGGTAAAAGAACTGAGAGATAAAGGTGAGGATATACCTGTTCTTTTTTTAACAGCTAAAGACAGCGTTGCTGATAGAGTTAAAGGCCTTGACTTAGGTGCTGATGATTACTTAATTAAGCCTTTTGACTTTGATGAGCTTTTAGCTAGAATACGTGCTATGACTCGCAAACATGCAGGCAACAGAAGCAATAAGTTCACTGAAGGCGATTTGGTTATGGATGTTGAACGCCGAATAGTTACAAGAGGCGGAAAAGAAATACAAATACTTCCAAAAGAATTTTCAATACTGGAATATTTATTAAGAAACAAAGGCACAGTTGTTTCTAGGGAGCAAATAGAAGATAGAATATGGAACTATGAATATTCAGGAAATTCAAATAATGTAGATGTATATATGAGTAAACTTCGCAAAAAAATAGACGACGGATATGATGTAAAGCTTATACATACAATCCGTGGTGTAGGTTGGGTACTGCGCCAAGACATGGATAAAAATACCGACGGAGGAAAATAATGAAAAACATTTCTATAAAAGTAAAAATCACTATGTGGTATTTGTTGCTTATGACAATTATGGTAGTAATGGTTCTTACTTTTATTTTGGCTGTCAGCAGCTCAGTAACAACTCAGACTGCCATGAGCCGTATTTCGTCTACTGTTCGCAGCAACCTAACGCAGGTAAGCTCATCAAACGGCAAAATCTCTCTTGGGGAAGACTTCCATTTTTACCAAAATGGAGTATATACACTTATTTACAGCAAAAACGAAGCCTTACTGGCAGGTCAGGTTCCGGTAAATTTTACTCAAAACGAGCCTTTTGAAAACGGCTTAACACGTACTGTTTCTACTGAGGATGACAATTATTATGTGTTTGATTTATGGCTGCCTTTTGATTGGGAAAACGGTGTTTGGGTTCGAGGTTTAATGGAGGTTCCAGAAGATGAGCTTATAATTAAAAACCTTATTTTAGTTGTGGCTGTGGCAATGCCGGCATTTATACTTTTTGCCACAATAGGCGGATATTGGATAGCCAAAAAGGCATTTAAGCCTTTGGAAGATATTATTTCTACAGCAGACAGTATTAACGAAGCCTCTGACTTATCTGCAAGAATAGATGTTCCATCAGGCAGCAACGAATTTACACGCCTTGCCAAAACATTTGACCAAATGTTTACACGCCTTGAGCAATCTTTTGAGGCTGAAAAACAGTTTACATCCGATGCATCTCATGAACTGCGCACACCTATTTCAGTTATAAAAGGCGCCTGTGAATACGCACTTAAATATGATGAAACACCTGAAGAACGGCAGGAAACTCTTTCTATGATACACAGGCAGGCTGTTAAGATGTCTGGACTTGTTGCACAGCTTTTAAGTATGACACGTTTGGAGCAAGGCACAGAAAAAGCCAATTTTGAAAAAATCAATTTAACTGAGCTTACAAAGGCAATATGTACCGAACAGGCTTATGCCGACAGAAATGTTTATTTTGAAGCAAAAAATGAAATTTCAGCCTTTGTTGATACTACACTTATTACACGGCTTATACAAAATTTAATTGATAATGCTGTAAAGTATGGAAAGACCGATGGACATGTGTGGGTTACTCTTACAGAAAATGAACATGAAATACAACTTTCTGTAAAAGACGACGGAATAGGAATACCAAAAGAAGAACAAGGCAAAATATGGCAGAGATTTTATCAGGTAGATGCTTCAAGAACAGGCGACAACGGTACAGGCTTAGGTCTTTCAATGGTTCAAAAGATAGCTGAAATACACGGTGGATATATGAGCCTTGAAAGTGAGCCTTTAAAAGGAAGCAATTTTGTACTTCATTTGCCAAAAAACAATTATTAATTTAGATATTCAAAAAAAATAAAAAACTTAAATAATTTCATGTAGATTTAATGTTTTGCTGATAATATTAACTCAACAGCAAGGAAGGAGGAAATTATGAAAACAATAAACAAAATAATTATTCCGGCCATGGTAGCAATAGCAATTACAGGCTGTGCCCAGCAAACAAAAAAAGAAGAGTATATAAGTGCAGAAGCCGCTAAGGCTCTGGCTTTGGAAGCATCTGGAGTAGTTGAATCTGATGCTGTATTTGAAAAAACCGAGCTGGACAGCAGAAATGGTATAAACTATTATGATGTTGACTTTTCATCGGGTGGTCAAAAATATGAGTATGATGTAGACGCTGTTACAGGCGTAGTAATAGACAGCAAGGCTACAGAAGCAACAAGCATTGAAAACACAGTTACCCAAAACCAGCAGTCTAATACATCAGTACAGCAGGGCACAAATAATGCTTCTGGCATAATAACAGAAAATGACGCAAAAGAAATAGCTTTAAACCATGCCGGTTTAAAAAATGAAGATGTTACTTTTATAAAAACTGGTTTAGAGCGTGATGACGGAGTTCAAAAATATGAAATAGAATTCTATTCATCAAATTACGAGGAATATGACTACGAGATAAATGCTGTTACAGGTGAAATTTTATCTTATGACTATGATGCTGAACACTTTAGTGGCTCTAATCAGAACAATTCACAATCTAATAAGAGTGAAATTTCAGCTGATGAAGCCAAGAACATAGCTTTATCACAAGTACCCGGAGCAACATTAGAAAATATCCATGAGTTTGAAGTTGACTATGATGACGGACGCTTGGAATATGAAGGCAAAATTTACTATTCAGAAACAGAATATGAATTTAGTATAGACGGTTACAGCGGCGCGATTCGTAGCTGGGAATCAGAATCTATATATAACTAATCAAAAGGGGAGAAGATTTATGAAGACAAGAAAAAATATTAACGGTAAAAGATTTGGTACTGCTTTAATCAGTATGGCATTACTTGCTGGCTCATTAACTTTTTCATTAAACGCTTTTGGTGCAACAAGTGTTAAAGCTCAGCTTAGCCCAGATTTTAACATAATAGTTGATGGGTCAGAAAAAACATTTTACAGTGCAGACGGCAGCGAAGCACATCCTATAGTGTATAACGGTACAACCTATCTTCCTTTAAGAGCTATAGGTGAACTTATGGGCAAAAATGTAAACTGGGATCAGTCATCATTAACTGTATCAATATCTGGCACACGCAGTACATCACCAGTTAATGGTACACCTGATAATAACGCCAAATCCCAAAGTATAAAAGCTGAAATCCGCGATGATTTTACTATTGTAGTAGATGGAACAACTCAGAAATTTACTGATGCAAATGGAAATACTGTTTACCCAATGCTCTATAACGGCTCAACATATCTTCCTTTGCGCTCTGTAGGAGAATTAATGGGTAAAACAGTATCATGGAACGGTGATACAGAAACAATTACATTAAGCAATGAAAGCGGTAGTTTAGTAACTGATGCAGACAGCTTTAATAAGAATCAGAATAATAATAACAGCCAGAATAATAGCTCAAAAAATACAATTTCTGTTGATGATGCAAAAAATAAAGCTCTTGCTCATGCAGGTTTAAGCTCAAATCAGGTTAACTTTGTAAAAGCTAAAATGGATTGGGACGATGGCAGACAGGTTTATGAGGTAGAGTTCTATACAAATGATTACAAAGAATATGACTATGAAATAGATGCTTACACAGGCGAAATTATAAGCTATGACTATGATGCAGAAAGCTATAGCTACACAGCACCTAATAAAAATAACAACAGCTCATATATAGGTGAAGAAAAAGCTAAAAGCATTGCTTTAGGTCAAGTATCAGGCGCAAGTTCAAACAATGTTGTACAGGTTAAGTTTGACTATGATGACGGCAGAGCTGAATACGAAGTAAAAATTATTTACAACTCAATGGAACATGAATTTGAAATTGACGCTTTAACAGGCGATATTATTTCAAGAGATTCTGAGTCTGTTTACGACTGATTGATTAACAAGATATAAAATAAGGGGCTGATTTTCAGCTCCTTATTAATTAAAGGAGTGATTGTATGAATAAAAAGCGGTCTTGGTTTGAAGTTTATCCTAATAATCCTTTAGCTACTAATTTATCTATAGCTGGCGGCGGATTAAAGCTGATTTCTATATTGCTTTTAATAGCGGCAATACCGTTTACTTTAGCTGCTGTACTTGCTTTTATACGCTTAATATCTGCAAGCGGCATAATTACAGCATTTATATTTATGTTAGATGAATTTGATGAAATGATATTTTTGGTTTTTATATTATGGAGTGCAGTTTTTGTTTTAAGATATGTTTCTTGTGTACTATTTGCAAAAGCTCAGCTAATTGAAAACAAATCAAATCCATCAGAACAAGCTGAAATTATTAATGAATGAGATTTAAAAAAGACAGACATCAATGCCTGTCTTTTTTGTTTGTATTTTTTATAAATGTTTTCTATCTTTTGTTTTTGTCTTTTTGGATGACTTAAAAGGAGATTTAGGTAATTTGATTTTCTTTGCTTTTTCAATGCTTATTTTTCTGCCTTTAATACGGCTGTTTTTCATACCTTCTATAATATCTTTTGCATACTCAAAAGGAACATCTACATAAGCAAAGTCATCGTAAATATCTATAGCTCCAATAACTTGTCCTGGAACACCTGTTTCACCAGCAAAAGCACCTACAATATCCTTTGCACGAATTTTGTTGTTTTTTCCTGCATTAATAAATAAACGAACCATATCTTTTGAAGCTGGTTCTGCATTTACTCTAGTTGGACGTTTTACATTAAGGTCATTTTCAGCAGCACTGTAGTCTGCAATGGCCTCACCAATATTCATTTTAATTAATGCTGCTGCAACATCAAGTATTGTTATGTCATCGTCTGTTATATCTTCTGCAATGGCGGCGAATTTTTCTAAGTCACCCTGAGAAATAACATTGCGCAGTTTTTCTACAAAAACATCTGTCTTGTTTTTCTCCATATCATCAAGAGTAGGGAGCATTTCCTGGCGGATTTTTGTTTTTGTATATGTCATTATATCCCTAAGCTTATATATTTCTCTACCAACACAGAAAGTAAATGCAATACCGCTTTTTCCAGCTCGTCCGGTTCTGCCTATTCTATGAACATAGTATTCCTCATCCTGCGGAATATCGTAGTTAAATACAATATCCACATTTTCAACATCAATACCTCTTGCGGCCACATCAGTTGCAACAAGTATTTCTATAGCGCCGTTTCTGAATTTTTGCATTACTCTGTCGCGCTGTGGCTGTTTAAGGTCACCATGAAGTCCGTCTGCAAAATAGCCACGGCCTAAAAGCTGTTCCGTTACATCATCAACACGCTTTTTTGTATTGCAGAAAACAATAGCAAGTTTAGGCGCATAAACATCTATAAGGCGGCAAAGAGCCTCCAGCTTGTATTTTTCTTTTACATCAAAGTATATCTGTTCTATGTTAGGAACAGTAAGCTCTTTTCTGGATATTTTAACGTATTCTGGATTAATTAAGTATCTTTTTGAAAGGTCAAGCACCTCATCACTCATAGTAGCAGAGAACATTACTGTTTGGCGTTCTTCTGGTACTTTATCAAGTATAAGCTCTATATCATCTCTAAAGCCCATATCAAGCATTTCATCGGCTTCGTCAAGAACAACATACTTAACAGTTGCCATTTTAAGTGTATGGCGTCTCATGTGGTCCATTACACGGCCTGGGGTACCTATTATAACCTGTGCGCCTTTTTTAAGTGCTAAAATCTGTCTGTCTATAGGCTGTCCGCCATAAATAGGCAGTACACGGATATTATCTTTAAATTTTAAAAGCTTTCTAAATTCTTCGCTTACCTGTATTGCCAGCTCTCTTGTAGGGCAGAGTATAAGTGCCTGAAGCTTCCTGTCATCAGGGTCTATTTTCTCAAGGCATGGTATACCGAAAGATGCTGTTTTACCTGTACCTGTCTGTGACTGGCCTATAATATCATGGCCTTCCAAAATAAGCGGTATTGCCTGTGACTGGATAGGTGAAGCTTCTTCATAGCCCATATCTTTAACAGCCCTAAGCATCCAGTCTGATATATTAAGTTCTTCAAATTTTAAATTTTCCATTTATTCTTTCCTTTCAACTACTTTAAACGTGACTTATTTTGCATACTATATCAGCAAAAAAAGCAAATTGCAACAGTTTTGGCATAATTATAAAAATAGGTTAAGTTTTAATTATAATTTTACTGCATTGATAATATTATAAATTGCGATATGTAAAAATATGTAATATAATACAACCATAAAACTTTAAGGGGGATAAATATGAGTATATTCCATGCTGCCATACTTGGTATTATACAAGGTCTTACGGAATTTTTGCCTGTAAGCAGTTCCGGACATTTGACATTATTTCAAAAAATATTTGGTATTGAAGAAGCCACAATGTCATTTGATATTATACTGCACGTGGCAACATTAATTGCTGTTTTTATCTGTTACTGGCAGGATATAGCTAAGCTTATACGCCGTCCGTTTCAAAAAACTACATATTTACTTATTATTGCAACATTGCCTACAGTTATAATTGCTCTTGTTTTTGGCGATATAATAGACAATACATTTGGAGAAGGTAATTTTATTGGTTTTAATTTTATTATTACAGCTTTGGCTTTGCTTTACGCAGACTCAAGGAAAGGCGGCAGAAAGAAAATTCGGGATATGTCATACTTAGATGCTGTTGTTGTTGGTACTCTCCAAGGTGTTGCTATATGCCCTGCAATTTCCAGAAGCGGTATGACTATAACAGGCGCTCTTTCAAGGGATTTGAGCCGCTCCTCAGCTGCAAGATTTTCATTTTTGCTCTCTATACCGGCTATATTAGGCGCAATGGTTCTTACTATTAAAGATATGATTTCGGACGGTGGAGCCGGAATTAGTGCAATAGGCATTGCTCCTACAATTGTTGGTTTTATTTTTGCTGCTGTTTCTGGGTTTGTAGCAATTAAGTTTATGATAAATGTAATTAAAAAGGGAAAACTTAAATATTTCTCTCTGTATGTGGGAATATTAGGCGTATTGCTTATTATAGACCAGTTTGTAACCCATATTATTTATTAAACTGATTAAATTGTTGTAAAATGGAAATAAAATCAATAAAAATAAGTTGACTTTAAAAAACTTCGTGATAAAATATAGTGGTATATAGTTCTAATGGCTTAGATGGCGTTAAGTAAGCGCAGTTTAATTAAACCTTAAGAGAGAAAGTGCCTTGGCTGTAAGCACTTTTAGGTTTATATTGTGCCGAAGTTCCCGCCGGAGCCGGCTTTCTGAATTAACAGTAGGAAAGTCCGCTGGTACGCGTTATGTGCAGCCGCTTTATTGAGTGGTTAAAGAGCCTGCTTTTGTAGGAATTCGGGTGGTACCGCGGAGATTATGCCTTCGTCCCATATTTTGGGATGAAGGCTTTTTTTATTTTTCGTAAGTCAAATGAAAGGAGAAGTAAAATGAAAAAACAGCTTCAAGAAATTCAGGAAAAAGCCTTAGCGGCTTTAAATCAGGTTAAACAGACAAAAGAACTTGATGATATTAAAGTTAAGTTTTTAGGCAAAAAAGGTGAACTTACAGCTATACTTAAAGGTATGAAAGACCTTACAAACGAGGAACGCCCTATAATAGGTCAGCTTGCTAATGATGTAAGAAATGATATTGAAAACAAAATTGAGCAGGTTAAAAAAGAACTTGCCGCCCTTGAACTTAAGAGCAGACTTGAAAGCGAAAAAATAGACGTTACAATGCCAGGACATACTTGTGCATGCGGACACAAACATCCTCTTGACAAAGTAATAGACGAAATTTCAGATATATTCATTGGCATGGGTTACGAAATAGCTGACGGCCCAGAAGTTGAAAAGGATTATTACAACTTTGAGGCTCTTAATATTCCAGCAAACCACCCTGCAAAAGATGAGCAGGATACATTTTATATAAACGGAGACATCCTTTTAAGAACACAGACATCTCCTGTTCAGGTAAGAGTAATGGAAAAAGGCAAACTTCCTATAAGAGTTGTATGCCCGGGTGCTGTATACCGTGCCGATGAAGTTGATGCTACACATTCTCCTATATTCCACCAGCTTGAAGGCCTTGTTGTAGACAAAAATATTACAATGGGTGACCTTAAAGGTGCTCTTGCGGTATTTGCAAAAGAGCTTTTTGGTGAAGACACAAAAGTTCGTTTCAGACCTCATCACTTCCCATTTACAGAGCCAAGCGCCGAAATGGATGTTACATGCTTTGCTTGTGGTGGTAAAGGCTGCCGTGTATGCAAAGGTGAAGGTTATATTGAACTTTTAGGCTGCGGAATGGTTCATCCTAAAGTACTTGAAATGAGCGGAATAGACCCTGATGAATACAGCGGTTTTGCTTTTGGTATGGGTCTTGAGCGTGTTGCTATGCAGAGATACGGTATTACAGACCTTCGTCTGCTTTTTGAAAATGATGTTAAATTCCTTAAACAGTTCTGATAAAAGGAGAGTGTATATAAATGGATATGTCAATGACATGGTTAAAAGACTATGTGGATGTGGATACAGATATTAAAGATTATGTTGAGGACATTACTCTTTCCGGTTCAAAGGTAGAGGGCTATACTGTTCTTGGCGGAGATATTAAAAACGTAGTTACTGGTAAAGTACTTTCTATAGAAAAACACCCTGATGCTGATAAGCTTGTTGTAACTAAAATAGATGTTGGAAGTGGAGAACCTTTACAGATAGTTACAGGCGCTACAAACCTTTATGTAGGTGCTTATATCCCTGTTGCTTTAAGCGGTTCTACATTGGCTAACGGCGTTAAAATTAAAAAAGGTAAATTACGTGGTGTTGAGTCCAACGGAATGCTTTGTTCAGTAGAAGAATTAGGCTGCGACAGACATGATTTCCCAGAAGCTCCTGAAAACGGAATTTATATATTCCCAAATGAAGTGCCTTTAGGAAAAGATATAGTTGAAATTATGGACTTATATGATGAATCAGTTGAGTTTGAAATTACATCAAACAGACCAGACTGCTTCAGCATGATTGGTCTTGCAAGAGAAACTGCTGCAACATATAACAAAAAACTCAGATACCCTGAAATTATGGTTAAAGAAGAAGCTGAAGGGAATATCAACGATATGGTTTCTGTTGATATCCAAAACAGCGAGCTTTGCCCAAGATACGTTGCAAGAGTAGTTAAAAACGTAAAAATTGGTTCTTCTCCAAGATGGATGAGAAAAAGACTTCGTTCAGTTGGAATTAGACCTATTAACAATATAGTTGACATTACAAACTTTGTAATGCAGGAGTTCGGTCAGCCAATGCATGCTTTCAGCATTGACACCATAGCCGACAGACACATTATAGTAAGAAACGCTAAAGAAGGCGAGAAGTTTACAACTCTTGACGGCATTGAAAGAAACCTTGATTCATCAATGCTTGTTATTGCAGATAGTGAAAAAGCAGTAGGTATAGCAGGTGTTATGGGCGGCGAAAACTCAATGATTACAGGGGATACAGCAGAGGTTCTTTTTGAGTCAGCTAACTTTAATGGACCAAACATAAGAATTACTGCTAAAAAGTTAGGCCTTAGAACAGACGCTTCAAGCAAGTTTGAAAAAGGCTTAGACCCTAATTTATGTGAAATAGCTGTTAACAGAGCCGTTCAGCTTGTAGAAATGTTAGGCTGTGGTGATGTAGTAAAAGGCTGTGTAGACTGCTATCCTAACAAATTGGAAGAAAGAAAAATTCCTTACAGCCCTGAAAAAATAAATAAGCTTTTAGGTACTGATATTTCTGAAGATACAATGATAGAATTATTTGAGCGCCTTGAAATTAAAGTAAACAAAGACGCAAAAATGCTTACAATACCTACATTCAGACCAGACCTTGAAACAAATGCAGACTTAGCCGAGGAAGTAGCAAGACTTTACGGCTACAGCAAAATTGAGCCTACTCTTGCCGCAGGCACTCCTACAGTTGGCAAAAAGACATATGAACAACAGATTACAGATATTGTTAAAGATACTATGATTTCAAACGGTCTTTGCGAGGCTATGACATTTACATTTGAAAGCCCTAAGGTATTTGACAAGCTTTTAATACCAGAAAACAGCGACCTTAGAAAAACAGTTAATATCTATAATCCTTTAGGTGAGGACTTCTCTATAATGAGAACAACCACATTAAACGGAATGCTTAATTCAATATCTACTAACTATAACAGAAGAAATGAAGAAGCTGCTTTATTTGAAATAGGCAAAATTTTCATACCAAAAGCACTTCCTCTTACCGAGCTTCCTTACGAGCCTAAAAAACTTACAATAGGCATGTATGGTAAAGATACAGATTTCTTTACTATTAAAGGTATAATAGAACACCTTTTTGATGTTTTAGGAATAAGTGAAAAGGCTGAGTTTAATCCACAGAGCGATATAACTTGGATGCACCCTGGCAGAACAGCAGAAATTTATATTAACGGAGAAAATGCAGGTTATGTAGGTGAAATTCATCCTACAGTAGCAGACAACTACTCAATAGAAACTAGAGTTTATTTTGCTGTTGTTGATTTTGAAGCACTTGTTAATAACGCTTGCCTTGTTGCTGAATATAAGCCACTTCCTAAGTATCCAGCTATTACAAGAGATATTTCAATGGTAATTAACGACGGAGTATTTGTTAAAGATATTGAAAAATCAATTAAAGAAAATGGCGGCAATCTTATTGAAAGTGTTAAGCTTTTTGATGTTTACCAGGGAAGCCAGATTGATAAAGGTTTTAAATCTGTTTCTTACTCAATTACATTCAGAGCAGCAGACAGAACCCTTGTTGATGATGATGTAAACCCTGCCATGAAAAAGATTTTAGCTTCACTTGAAAAAGATTTTGGAGCTAACTTAAGAGAATAAAAATACCCAAAATAGGCCGGAACAAGCAGTTCCGGCTTATTTTAGTTTAATAGAATAATTCCTCCATGGATAAGTTACCAATATTTACAGCTAGTAATATTATTGTAACAATGTTATTATGTTTTTGTAACAAACACGTAACAAATACATAACAAATACTATAAAATTATTTTAAATGATATGGAGGATTATTATGAAAAAGACAATTATGGCAATTACAACAGCAACAATGGTATTATCAAATGTAAGCGGAGTTTATGCCGCAACAGCAAACAATTCCAACAAAAGCATATACTGCTTAAACAGCGTTAATCTTTTGCAGTCTAAGCTTAATAGCTTAAAAAATAACTGCACAGTCAGCAATTTATACTGCTTAGAAGACAATACATTTAAGTTTAATTGTAACATAAACTCAAACTGCAATGACAACAACTCAGGAAACACAACAACTCCGGAAGAAAAACCTGAAAGTAAACCAGAGACAAAACCGGAAGAAAAACCTGATACCACTCCTGAAACAAAACCTGAGGAAAAACCAGATACCACTCCAGAATCCAAACCTGAAGAAAAGCCAGATACTACACCTGAAATAAAACCGGAAGAAAAACCAGACACTACACCTGATAACAATAACGGAAACACTGGAAATGACACTCAAAAACCTGATGACAACACAACAAAGCCAGAAAACGGAGGCGGCAACTCTCAGGGCAGTGTAAGCTTAAGCGCTTTTGAACAAGAAGTTTTAGACCTTGTAAACAAAGAAAGAGCAGCCTATGGACTTTCAGCTTTACAAGCAGACAGTAAGGTTCAGGCAGCAGCTAAAACAAGAGCAAATGAAATTTTAAAATCATTTTCACATACAAGACCTGATGGAAGAGCTTTCAGCACAGCTTTAAATGAGGCAGGTGCTACATATTCCGGAGCAGGAGAGAACATAGCAAAAGGCCAGAGAACACCTGAAGAAGTTGTTAACGCATGGATGAATTCACCAGGACATAGAGCAAATATATTAAATTCCAAATACAAATACCTTGGTGTTGGCTGTGTAAAGAGCGGTAGTTCTTCATACGCTTGGACTCAGATATTTACATATTAATTTTAAGTTTTACATATTATTAGTTTGTAGTATAATAAATGCGGGTGCACTTAATTGCATCCGCATTTATTAATTGGAGGTAGTTTATGGAAACCATTCAGTATGCTTTAAAGCAAACGCTGGGTATTAAACTTGGCACATTTACAATAGAAAACTTTTTTACAGCTGTAGTTACATTTGTTATATGCTTTATTATTATTAAAATTATTATGAAGATAATAAAGCCTATTATAAGCAAACTGCCAATAGATGAAACTCTGCACAGATTTTCGCTTTCAATTATAAAAGCTCTTTTATATTTTATTACTGCTGTAATGGTATTGCAGAGTTTTGGTATAAGTGCTTCATCACTTATCGCTTTGTTTTCTGTTGTAGGTTTAGCTGTATCTCTTGCTGTACAAGGCTCATTATCAAACTTGGCAAATGGCATTGTTTTACTTATTACAAAGCCGTTTTTAGTAGGTGACTTTATTGAAGCAGGTGGTATAAGCGGAACAGTAAGAGAAATTGGGCTGGTTCACACCAAGCTTGTAACATTTGATAACAAAATTATATTTGTGCCAAACAGCGACATATCTTCAAGCAAAATAACTAACTATTCTGCAGAACCATCACGACGTGTCGATTTATATTTTGAGGCATCATATAATTCCCCTGTTGAAAATGTAAAAAAGGCTATATTAAAAGCTGTAGACGACTGCGGTATATTTTTAGCTGACCCACCGGCTTGTGTTAATGTTTCTCAATATAAAGACAGCAGTATCCAGTATTTTGTCAGGGCTTGGGTTAAAACAGAAAATTACTGGACTGGGTATTATGATTTAATCGAAAGAGTTAAAAAAGAGTTTGACGCTAATAATATCGAAATGACTTACAATCACATTAATGTTCATATGATAAAAGACTGAAATCAACTTAAATAAATTTGAACCGTTTCTTTTAAACTTTAAAGAAGCGGTTCTTTGTGTTAATTCGTATATTAAAAGCTTATTCTATTGAATTAAATAATTGTATATGGTAAACTAATTTAATAGTGTTTTTTTAGCTTATTTTACTACTGAAAGGAAATATTGATGGAATTAAAAGATGATATTAAAAACGCTGAAGTTTCTGCCGAAGCTATAGCGAAAGTAAAAAAGTGGAATGATGAATATTTTAATAATACAGGCAAAAAAAGAAAATTCTATTGCCTTACAATGGGATGCCAGATGAATGCCCATGACTCGGAAAAAATAATAGGTATTTTAAGCCGTATGGGATATGATAAAACTGAGTCAGAAGATGATGCAGATTTTATTATATATAACACATGTTGCATTCGTGAAAATGCAGAAGAAAAGGTTTTTGGTAAGCTTGGTGTTCTTAAACACCTTAAAAAGCTTAAGCCAGATGTAATAATAGCACTTTGCGGCTGTATGATGCAGGAAGACTTTGTTATCGAAAAAATTAGAAAGTCATATAGAT
The DNA here is from genome assembly GCA_944377425.1 of uncultured Clostridia bacterium. Classification (GTDB taxonomy): domain Bacteria; phylum Bacillota; class Clostridia; order Lachnospirales; family Anaerotignaceae; genus Neoanaerotignum_A. Next base: position 37,488 of record CALWEX010000067.1, on the reverse strand, counting down.
ATACAGATATAATATTTGGTACATTTAATTTCCATAAGCTTCCAGAGCTTTTATTTACACGAATAGAAACAGGTCAGCAAGTTATAGATATATGGAAAGAACATACTGGAATAGTTGAAGATACAGGTTATATAAGAGAATTTCCTTATAAAGCCAGTGTTAACATAATATACGGATGTGATAATTACTGCACGTATTGTATAGTTCCGTATGTACGTGGGCATGAGAGAAGTCGTGAAAAGGAAGATATACTTAATGAAATAAGACTTCTTGCTAAAGACGGCGTAAAAGAAATTACTCTTTTAGGGCAGAACGTAAACTCTTACGGCAAAACATTAAATCCGCCAGTATCATTTGCTCAACTTTTAAGAGAAGCAAACGAGATTGAAGGCATAGAGAGAATTAGATTTATGACATCTCATCCTAAGGATTTATCCGATGAGCTTATATATGCTATGAGAGACTGTGACAAAGTATGCAATTATCTGCACTTGCCTTTCCAAGCTGGAAGCGACCGTATACTTGAAAAAATGAACAGACGCTATACCAAAGAAAAATATCTTAACCTTATAAATAAAATCCGTTCAGAAATACCGGATATAATGATAAGTACAGATATTATAGTAGGTTTCCCACAAGAAACTGAGGAAGATTTTCAGGAAACACTTGACGTTGTAAGAAAAGCTGGCTTTTCAACAGCATTTACATTTATATATTCTAAAAGAACAGGTACACCAGCAGCTGTTATGGAAGGTCAGGTTGATGAAAAAACATCTCATGACCGCTTTAACAGACTCCTTGATGTATTAAATGAAGGTATTTACCGTATACATCAGGATAAAATAGGCAAAACATATAATGTGCTTGTAGAAAAAGAAAGCTCACAGCCAGGTGTAGTAACTGGCAGAAGCACAGACAATACCTTAATTCACTTTAATGGCAGTACTGATTTAATAGGCAAAACAGTAGCTGTTAAGATATTAGAAAACAAAACATTTTATTTAATAGGAGAAAGGATTTGAGTTTAAATGAGTATTTATGATAAGGCAAGAGAACTTGGAAAAGAAATGCTTGAATGTGAGGCAGCACAGAAGCTTAATGCAGCCAGAGAAGCTTTTGACAACAATGCAGAGGCTCAAAAGCTTGTAGAGGAATACGCTGAGCTTAAACAGAAATTCAACGATATTATGGCTGATAAAGACAGCGACAAAATGCCTCTTACAGATATAGGAAACAGAATTACAGAAATTGAAAAACAGATTAAAGAAAACGAAGTAACAGCAGGTCTTATGAGAGCAGAAACAGAATACGGCGCTTTTGTAAACTCTGTATTTAACATTATCAGCGCTACTATACAGGGTAATGATACATCAGACTGCGGCGGATGCTGCTCAAGCTGCACAGGCTGCCACTAATTTTGACAGATATGGAGGTCAACCCATGGCTAAACTTTCGCCTATGATGGAGCAGTATTTTGAAATAAAAGAAAAATATAAGTATTGTCTGCTTTTTTTCAGGCTGGGGGACTTCTATGAAATGTTTTATGATGATGCGCTTATTGCCAGCAAGGAACTGGAACTTACACTTACAGGCAAAAACTGTGGACAAGACGAAAGGGCGCCCATGTGCGGCGTCCCTTTTCACAGTGCCGACAGTTACATATCAAAACTTGTATCAAAAGGCTATAAAGTCGCTATATGCGAACAGATAGAGGACCCAAAGCTTGCCAAAGGCATAGTTAAAAGGGATGTTATAAGAATTGTAACACCAGGAACAGTAATTGATAATACAGCTCTTGATGAAGAGAAAAACAATTATATTATTTGTATATACGCCGATAAAAATGGGTATGGTTTATCCGTTTGTGATGTAACAACCGGCGAGTTTTTAACAACTGATTTTACGGGCATAAACGCCAAAAACAAATTAATTGACGAATGTGCAAAGTTTAATCCTTCTGAGATAATTTCAAATGAAGGCTTTTTAGCAACAGACTGCGCAAAAGAAATTGAAAATAAACTGCACATAAAAATCGGAACATCTGAAAACTGGATGTTTCAGTACAACAACGCAAATATTGAGCTCTGCCGACATTTTAAAATAGAAACTCTTGACGGCATGGGCCTTAAAAACAGAATATTCAGTGTATGCGCATCGGGCTGCCTTATGCGCTACCTTAAAGATACACAAAAGAACGATTTAAGCCACATTAGAAACATAAAGTTTTATTCCACAAATGACTTTATGTTTTTGGATATAGCAACAAGACGAAACCTTGAGCTTACAGAAACGTTAAGAGAAAAAAATAAAAAAGGCTCTCTTCTTTGGGTGCTTGACAATACAAAAACTGCTATGGGTGCAAGGCTTTTAAGAAGCTATATTGAGCAGCCCCTTATAGATGCCAATAAAGTAAACTTACGCTTAAACTCGGTTTCGGAGCTTTACGATGAATTCTTTTTAAGAGAAGAAATAAAAGAAATACTTAATTCAATGTATGATTTTGAAAGAATAACATCTAAAATCATATATCAAACAGCCAACTGCCGTGACTTGGTATCACTTAAAAGCTCTATTAAAAACATTCCTCTGCTTAAAAAGACTATCCAAAGGTGTTCTTCCCAGTATTTAATTGATTTATCTAATGAGCTTGATGAACTTAGTGACGTTTATTCCCTTATAGATAAAGCTATTGTTGACGAGGATACACCTTTTAGTGTAAGAGAGGGCGGAATAATAAAAGAAGGTTTTGACAATGAGCTCGACATTCTGCTTAAGGCTAAAGATGACGGTGGAAACTGGCTTAAGGATTTAGAAAACAAAGAGCGTGAAGCTACAGGCATTAAAAATCTTAGAGTAAGGTACAACAAAGTTTTTGGTCATTATATTGAAGTAACAAAGTCAAATATTAATGATGTGCCTGACAGATACATTAGGAAACAAACTTTAGCCAATGCCGAAAGATATACAACTGAAGAGCTTATGAAGCTTTCTGACCTTATATTAAGCTCAGAAGAAAAAACCGTTTCTCTTGAATATGATTTATTCTGCAAGGTGAGAAACTATATATCTGAACAAGCTGGAAGAATACAAAAAACAGCACATGCAACAGCTCAGATTGATGTTTTGCAGTCTTTTGCTGAAACAGCCCAAAAGCATAACTATGTAAAGCCAAATGTAGATAACAGCGGTATTATAGATATAAAAGAAGGCCGTCATCCGGTTGTTGATAAAATGCTTAACGGCTCTTTTATAGCCAATGATACATATCTTGATAAAGACGAAAATCTGCTTTCTATAATAACAGGCCCTAACATGGCCGGAAAATCAACATACATGCGTCAAACAGCACTTATAACACTTATGGCGCAGATAGGAAGCTTTGTTCCAGCGTCAGAGGCTCATATCGGTATTGTAGACAGAATATTTACAAGAGTCGGCGCTTCTGACGACTTGGCAAGCGGTCAAAGTACTTTTATGATTGAAATGATTGAAGTATCAAACATACTTAATAATGCAACAGATAACAGCCTTATAGTACTTGACGAAATAGGCCGAGGCACAAGCACATTTGACGGTCTTTCAATAGCATGGGCAGTACTTGAATATATAGCCGATAAAAATCTTATAGGTGCCAAAACTCTTTTTGCTACCCATTATCATGAGATTACAGAGCTTGAAGGTAAGCTAAGCGGTGTTAAGAATTACTGTGTTACTGTAGAAGAACACAACGATGATATTGTATTTTTAAGAAAAATAGTACGTGGAGGAGCTGATAACAGCTACGGTATACAGGTTGGTAAATTAGCAGGTCTTCCTAAAAAAGTAATAAAGCGCGCAAAGGATATACTTAAACAGCTTAACTCGGCAGACATTACAAAAAAAGCAAAAAAAATATCAAAGCAGTCCGAAGAAGAAAGCAAAAAACAATCTCAGCAGGTTGATATGTTCACTATGAATGAAACGCAGATAATAGATGAAATAAATAAAATCGATGTTATGTCGCTTACTCCTATTGAAGCACTTCAAACATTGTTTGATTTACAGAAGAAAACAAAAGGACTCTAAAAAGCGGGGTTTAAGGCATGAGTATTATACATATTCTTGATAACAACACAATTAACAAAATAGCCGCAGGCGAAGTGGTAGAGCGGCCAAGCTCTGTAGTAAAAGAGCTTGTGGAAAATTCCATTGATGCTGGAGCCGGGGCTGTTACTATAGAAATACGTGACGGCGGCACAACACTTATTAGAATAACCGATAACGGCAGTGGAATTTCAAAAGAAGATGTTGAAAAGGCCTTTATTCGCCATGCCACAAGCAAAATAGAGAAAATAGACGACCTTGAAAATGTTATTTCACTTGGCTTTAGGGGTGAGGCTTTGGCAAGTATAGCCTCTGTTTCCCAAGTGGAAATGATTACAAAAACTAAAGACAGTGATATAGGAACTAAAATAGAAATTTATGGCGGCAAAATAATAGAAAAAACTGAAGCCGCTTCCAATAACGGAACTTCTATTTCAGTTAAAAATCTGTTTTTTAATGTGCCAGCAAGGCGCAAATTCCTTAAAAAGCCTTCTGTAGAAAGCGGTTACATTTCGGATATTATAAATAAAATAGCATTAGGTCACCCTGAGGTTTCAATAAAGTACATAAATAACAGCAATACTATGCTTCATACCAGCGGTAATAACGACCTTAAAACAGCTTTTTATCATATTTATGGTAAAGAAATGCTCAGTCAAATGTTAGATGTTGATGTTTCCGAAAACGGTATGAGACTTTATGGTATTGCAGGTAAACCGCAGCTTAGCCGTGGTACAAGGGCATATGAAAACCTTTTTATAAACGGCAGATTTATTAAAAATGAAACCGTTTCACAGGCAGTAGAAGACGCATACAAAACACGGCTTATGATAGGTAAATTTCCTGTTTTTGCCCTTAATTTCTATATTCCGCCAGAATACATAGACGTAAATGTTCATCCTGCTAAGCTTGAAGTCAGGTTTAGGGATAACGATATGGTTTACGACTTTATTTATACTGCTGTTCTTGATATTTTTAAAGATAAAGTATTAATTCCAGAAAGCAGCTGGGACAGCTCTAATTCAAAGGAATCTGAGAATTTAATAGAAGAAAGCAAAGAAAAATTTCCTTTTGAAAGCATTGGAAATAATTCCAATAACACTTTAAGTTCTGAGCAGGAATTAGAAAAGCCTAAAGAAACTGTAAAATATGTTACAACAGAAAACAAGTCTATTGAGGAACTTCAAAAGCTCTATAAACAGGCAGAATTAAACGATGGCATTACCAAAAATAAGTTTAAAATGCAGGAAAATAAAAACCCGTATTACAAAGAGCAAAAAGTTGAGCAAAATATGCTGACAACCAATGAGATAGAAACTAGTACAGATAATTCAAAGCCTTTCTTCCATAATTATAAAATTATAGGCCAGATATTTGCTACATACTGGATTGTAGAGCAAAATAACAGTATATTTTTAATAGACCAGCATGCGGCACATGAAAGAGTTTTGTATGAAAGATTTATGAAATCATTTAACGAAAGCTCTGTTATGTCTCAAAGGCTTATTGAGCCAGTTATGCTTAACTTAACTGAAAGCGAAATAGAAACAATTAATAAAAATTTAGATTTATTAAATAAAGCAGGCTTTGAGGTAGAGCGTATTACAGAAAGAGATTTCGCTCTTAAGGGAGTACCTTTTATATTTAAAAATCCTGAGTCGTTGTCGTTTTTTAACAATATTATAGATATACTTGGTGAAAAACAGCTTAATTCTGTAATGGATACAAAAATACTCTCAGTAGCCACAATGGCTTGCAAAGCCGCTGTTAAAGCTAACGACAGATTAAGTATTCAGGAAGCAACAGCGCTTATTAATGAGATTTTAAAACTTGAAAATCCTTTCAGCTGCCCTCATGGACGGCCAACAATAATAGAGCTTACAAAGTATGAGCTTGAGAAAAAGTTTAAGAGGATACAATAATAATGGAAAACAACTTTTCATGCGATAAAAAAACACTTGTTGTTATAGCCGGGCCTACAGCCTGCGGAAAAACTGCATCATCGGTTCTTTTAGCTAAAAAAATTGGCGGTGAAATAATTTCTGCTGATTCCATGCAGGTTTATAAATACATGGATATAGGAACAGCTAAAATAACAGAAGAAGAAAAAGAAGGCGTACCACACTACCTTATAGATGAGTTTATGCCTGATGATGAGTTTAACATAAAAATATTCCAGCAAAGGGCTAATGAGTGTATAGAAAAGATTTATAAAAACGGTCACATACCAATATTAGTAGGTGGAACAGGTTTTTATATAAATTCAGTAGTTTACAATAATAATTTTATGGAAACTAATTCTGACGACTCTATAAGAAAAGAATTGGAAAAAGAAGCAGAGCAGTACGGAGCGGAATATTTATACGAAAAATTAAAAAATATTGATTTTGAGTATGCCCAAAATATACATTATAATAATGTAAAGAGAGTTATACGTGCTATTGAATTTTATATGCAGACAGGCTGTAGGCTTTCGGAACATAACAAAAATGAACACCTAAAAGAGTCGCCTTATAATACAGCTTTTTTTTTTTTTATTATGGACAGGCAGAAATTATACGAAAGAATAAATCTGCGGGTTGATATTATGCTTAAAAATGGGCTTGAAAATGAAGTACAAAAACTGCTTGAAATGGGCTTTTCACCTGATTTGGTGTCAATGCAGGGACTTGGATATAAAGAGATGGTGCCTTATATTAAAGGTAGCACAACTTTGGAACAGGCTGTGGATGAAATAAAAAAAGGTACAAGGCATTTTGCTAAAAGGCAGCTTACGTGGTTTAAACACCAAACAAATGGAGTATGGATAGACACAACAGGAAAAGATTATGTTTACACAGCAGGAAAAATGTATGATTATTTAAAATCTAATCTACTAATTTAAGAAATTCAGGAGAAACAAATGGATAAGTTAGAAAGTTTTATAATTGAAAATTTCAAAATAGATAAAAAAGTACTTGATTATGCTTTAAAATGCGAAAATAATGTAAAAGATAAATTTGATGAGATTGATAAAATAACTGAATATAATCAATTAAAAGTTTTAAAGGCAATGCAAAAAAACAAACTAAGTGAAGCCCATTTTGCCGCTACAACAGGTTATGGATATAATGACTTAGGCCGTGATACACTTGAGCAGATATATGCCGATATATTCCATGCTGAGGCAGGCCTTGTACGTCCACAGATTATATCCGGAACACATGCATTATCAGTTGCATTAGCTGGTAATCTGCGTCCGGGTGATGAAATACTTTCACCTGTTGGTGTACCTTATGATACTTTGCAAGGCGTTATAGGCATTAGGCCTGAAAAGGGTTCACTTGCAGAATATGGCATTACTTATAAACAGGTAGATTTACTCAGTGATGGTTCATTTGATTTTGAAGGCATAAAAAATGCCATTACTGAAAAAACAAAGCTTGTAACTATACAGCGTTCAAAAGGCTATGAGTGGAGAGAGTCTTTACCTATAGAAAAAACAGCTGAGTTAATTAAATTTATTAAAAGCATTAAACCAGAAGTTATATGTATGGTTGATAACTGCTACTGCGAGTTTGTTGACTATATAGAGCCTACAGATGTAGGGGCAGACCTTGCAGTTGGCTCATTAATCAAAAACCCAGGCGGCGGACTTGCGCCTATAGGTGGTTATATAGTAGGCAAAAACGAGTATGTAGAAAATGCAGCTGTGCGTCTTACATCCCCAGGCTTAGGTAAAGAAGTTGGTGCCACATTAGGCATTAACTCACTTCTTATTCAAGGTCTTTTTAATGCTCCTCAAGTAGTAAACGGCAGTTTAAAAGGTGCTGTATTTCTTGCAAACATATTTGAGGGACTTGGTTTTAATGTAATACCTACTTCAAACGAAAAACGTGCTGATATTGTTCAGGCTCTTGAGCTTAAATCGGCAGAAAATGTTATTGCTTTTTGTCAGGGGATACAAAAGGGTGCACCTGTAGATAGCTTTGTTACACCGGAACCATGGGATATGCCAGGTTATGACTGCCCAGTTATAATGGCCGCTGGAGCTTTTGTTCAAGGTTCTTCTATTGAGTTAAGCGCCGACGCACCTGTAAAACCGCCTTATAATGTTTTTATGCAAGGCGGTTTAAGCTGGCATCATGCTAAAATAGGTATTATAATAGGTTTACAAAACATGGTTGATAAAGGTCTTGTTAAATTATAATATAGGAAGAAGGCATATAGATGAAAAAACGCAGATTAATTACGGCTTTATTAGCCGCAGTTTTAGCATTGTCTTCGGCAACTGTTTTTGCCGATACTTTAGATGAAAACAGCACTAATTCAACAGAAAATACAGTACAAACAACTCAAACAGTTTCTGAGCCTTCGGTTTATGCTCAGTCAGCCATTTTAGTTGAAGCTGGCACAGGAAAAGTATTATACAGCAAAGAAGCCGACAAAAGAATGTATCCGGCTAGCACCACAAAAATAATGACAGCTTTGATTTTCCTTGAGCATTTTAATAAAGACGATGTTATAACAGTAGGAACAGAAGTTAATGAAGTAAGTCTTGACTCAAGCAAAGCAGGGCATATAGTAGGTGAATCAATAACGGCAGAAAACCTTGTTCGCGGCCTTATGATACCAAGTGGAAACGACTCAGCTGTGGTTGCGGCATGTGCCGTAGCTAGAAAAATTAAAAATGATGATTCAATGGGTCTTACACAGTGTGAGCAGATTTTTGCAGATTTAATGAATCAAAAAGCCGAAGAGTTGGGCTGCACAGGAACACATTTTACAAATCCGCATGGTTACCACGACGACAATCACTATACAACAGCAGCAGATATTGCCAAAATTGCAGCTGAAGGCATGAAAAATGAGTTAATTAAACAAATTGCAGCAGAAAAAAGCTATTCAGGAAACAGTTTGGGCTCTCAGCAAATAGACGGAGCATTAACTCAGGACTATAACTGGACAAGCCATAACTTGCTTATAACAAATTCAGAGTATAACTATCAATATGCCGATGGCATAAAAACAGGCTTTACTGATGAAGCTGGCGACAGTGTTGTAGCTTCAGCAACTAAAGATAACGTTCAGCTTATAGCAGTTATTTATAACTCTGAAGACCCAAACAGATGGTTAGATGCTAAAAACCTTTTTGAATATGGTTTTAATAACTTTGGTTATTATACTCTTAACAAAAATGGTGACAGTGTATATACAGCAGACCTTGTATACAATAAATCAGCCGGAGGAAATACACTCGATTTAGTAATAAAGGATGATATAACTCTTTTTCTTTCTAAAACAGATGTTGGAACAATCACCACTGATTTAAACGTAACAAATCAGGATATTTTGTATACAAAATCTGATACAGACGAAACTTCTGAAACAATTACATTAAAAGCGCCTATAGACGAAGGAGCCGAAATTGGTACAATAACATATAAAGACGCTAACGGAAATGTATTAGCCGAAACTAAGGTTTATTCATCAAGAACAGTTGAAAAAGCTAATATATTTATGAGAATTTTATATAAAATAAAAGATGCTCTTACAGGCTTTGTAAGCAACTTAAGTATTGTAAAAGTTGCTGTAGTTGTTGTTATAATAATTGCAATAATTATTATAATTAAAATATTCAGAAACCGCAGAGGCGGAGGCTATTATTCAAGGCCTAAATATAAATATAAAAGACGCAGAAGATTTTAAAACAATAAATAATAAATAACATATAAATATAAATTTATTAAAAAAGCCGTATGGACTAAACATACGGCTTTTTTATGGCTATAAAGTTATAAGGAGAGGTATCTACAACTATTCGCAAAACGACAGTTTTGCGAATAGTTTATGCAAATTTACTTTTTATATCATCTAAACTAAAATCAGTCTTTGAAAATTTATAGACTGTACAATAATCATTATGATAATCAGGTTTAAAGTCAGAAGTTTCAAAAGAACCAGAACAAATTAATTCAGCACGATTTAATCCCAAAGAAGCATAATAAAAATGAACATTCTTAAATCTGTCATCATTAAAAAACCCTTTTGATATATACTTACTTATGTAATTAGAAGCCCTTTCTTTATCCCTCAATGGTTCAACTACACTATAACCAAACTTCTCAGAAAACTCAGGAAAATCATATATACACTCACCAGCTATTAGTTTATCACGTATATATTTAGGCAATTTTTGTGATAAATCAAAAGGTTTTAAAAAAGACACAGGCAGCCCCCCTATTAACCCATGCAAATGCCAAGCTCCATCAGCGTGCATCTCAGGTACAAATACATAATAAAAACGAAAACCATGTTTTCGTTTAAAATTATTAACATATTTAGAAAAAGACTTATAAAAAGCTTTAAAATCATACCTATCATACTTTTCAGGACTAATTGTAAAAGTTACAAAGTAATCCCATTTATTACAATTAGCCAACTGCTCCAGATTAGACTTAGTTCGCAATACAGAAGAAACAAAACGACCATTTTGCTTTAAAAAATCATCACCAACAGGATTATCAAAAGTATACAACTTTTTAAAAAGTTCATAGTTAGAATAAAAAAGTTCTAAAGCATACTCAGCAGCCAAAGTAGACTTACAACCATAAGACTTTTTAAACCAGTCTATAACATCAGGAGGAAAAGAAAAACCAACAGGAATTTTAACAGTTGAAACTTTATAATAAGTTCCATAATCACGAAGATAAGACCTATATTCATACTGCATAAAACCACCCGTATAAGCCGTATAAGAAATAAATTTAAAAGCAAAAACAAAAAATGAGTAAGATATGTTATATTGTCAAGTAGAGCCCCCGCTGCAGAGAGCCGTCCACGCTCTCTGCAGCATGAGCTCACATTACAAAAAAAAAACTCAACTATACAACACCTATCTTTTTAACAGTAAAGAAGCTATCATAAATAAGTGAATACTTTCTCTGATAAACAAAAAACTCAACACTAAGCTTTTTCTTTACTGCATACCAATAAGACACACAACAAAAAATCTTAATAGGAATAAAACGGAAAACACCAATATTAGAAAGTTTACGATGCTTTACGTCATATTCAAAAAGGCTGCGTATCTGCTTATCAACTAACATATCAAACTGACTTATAAGTATAAAAGTAAAACCCAAATGTCTATGCACAGTAAAAAAATTAATCCATTTAAGACGGTCAGACTTACCAAACTCACGAGGATTAAACAAAAGCTGACACTCATCAATGACAACAAGTGTTTGAGCTTCTTTACCATATACGTGATGTTCCTCAGCATACTTATAAAAATATTCAACAGTCATTTCATGCAAAGGGAGATATACAAAGTTACCAATACGACGTTTACCACCTTTAGATATATAATCAGTATTAATATTAAAAGAACAAATTACAGGTTTTTTAAGAAAAACCAAACGATTATATATATCCCTAGCCACATGCAAACTTTTTCCACTGCCAGGCGTACCAGAATAAAACGTAATCACACAATCACCTCCCTACTCTATAGCCTTAATCCAACGTAGAACAATCATGTACAGATAGAACCCACCAACAGAAATACCCCATGCTTGAAGCAAAGCTAACATTTCAGCTATAGGCAGAAGCCAAGACAAATATCCCAAAAACTGTTCGTCCATAGAAAGATTATATAAACCCTCAAACGGACTGGAAGGAAGAACAGTTACAATAGTTAATAATACAGTTGCAAAACCGTCAATTATAGATTGTATAAGATTTAATAACATTAAAATCACCCCTTTATTATCTTTCGAGTAACAAGAACCAAACCAAGAACAAAAAAGCTATAAGAGAAAAAACGTATAATCTTAGCTAAAGGTTCAAACTGTGTTAAATCGATAGTATATGTACCAACAGGCTCAAAAACAGTACCAGAAAAATCTAAAGTTAAAACAGGTTCAACAGGTTGTCTATTAAAAACTTGAAAACTACTAATCAAATCAAAAGGTATACAAAAAGGAAAGACGTGACTTAAATTAATATTATTAAAAGCGTCAAAATTCAAAGAACCAGTACCAATTATAGTTGCAGGTATGGACTTAATAAAGCTAAGTATATTATTTAAAAGAATAGTAATCCCAGATAAGTCAGGAGTAACGGGAACGTCAGGATTTTCGACACCAGACTGGGGCAAGTCTACACCCTCAACGGCACCAGCAACACCCTCATATCCATAGGCAATATCATAACCATTAACACCGACAAGCTCATCAGGTGAAAGCGGATATATAATAACATCTTCATTAGCTTGTTCAAACGCATTAGTCCAACCTGTTATAACATCATCTTGTGTCACACCTTCAGGATATACATAAGTATAGGCAGCATCTGTCAAAGATACATCTTTAAAAGCCATCTTATCATAAGGCAAATATTTCAACATTTCAGGCATAGCATAACTGAAAAAAGTAGCATTTTGTATTGCTGAGTTAGGGTTATCGAGATAAACAGTACTATCATAAAAAAAACCCTGAGGAACCCATAAATAATTAATACGACTAGAAGAAATGAGCAACTTATCACTTGAAGCCACATCAAAAGCAGTAGATATAAGATAAGGCTCTTCTTCAAGAAGACCATAAACGCAAGGAGTAACACCAGGAACTAAAGTAAAAGTTTTACTAGATACAAGCTCCTCATGGGAGATAATCTCAAACAAAGTATAATCATGGTCATAAGTAGGACACTCCCAATTAAAATAATAACGAGCACGAGAGTAAACACCAGGTGAAACCTCAATAAAGTAAGTAAAGTATATATAAAAATCGTAGGTAGAACGATAAAAACTGAGAGCAAAAGGAAAAGTTTTTTGCTGATAAAAATCAGTAATATAATGAGAATCAACAGAAAAAATATCTGACGTAATTGGTACATTTAAATAAGAGAAAGGATTATCACCAGGTATGACACCGTCAGAAGAACCAGGATTATTAAAATAAGAAAATATAGAACTAAAAAAAGATAAAATAGAATCCTTATATTGAGAAAGTACAAGCTTACCAAGATTAATAAAAGTACCGTCTACAGAATGGTCAGAAATTAAAGTAGTTATAAAAGTCTCCTGGTCAGGATTAGCAGAAAGAAAAGAAGAAATTTGTTCTTCTATATCCGAAGAAGTACCATAGAAAGTAAGACCGCAAGCAGAAGCAAGAGCAAGAGCAACGCCAGCAACAGTAAGAGCAGGAGCGAAAGCATAAACGTCCTTAGGCTTAAAGAAAGAGCAAGAAACAAAAACAGAAAAACAAAGTACTAAACAGAGTATACGTTTTTTTAACATTATAGCCACCCCCATAAGATAAACGTTAATATATAGCCAACGCCTTCCGGCATACTGTGCCGAAAGGCGTTGAAACATTATAACTGTATTAAAAGCTCGTCAAGAAAAAAGAGTATTTTCTCCGAAAATCTTCCTTTTTATCTTGACAAGCATTAATATTAAGGCCAATTTAAAGTTACTTAGCTATAGATTTAAAGAATCTCACACCTAAACGCCATACTATAAAGATACCAGCCACACCAACGGCAATAGGTCCAATAGCTGCCACAATAGCGTTAAAATTTTCTTTAACGGAAGTAAACGCCGTTGTCATGTTCGTTACAACGGTTTCGTCAACCGCAGCAAAAGACGGAACAACAAAATATGCACATGCAAGAGCTAAAGTAAAAAAGAAAGACGCCTTTTTACCAATAAGATTAAAAAAGGATTTAACTTTAATCATAAAAAAAACCTCCTTAATGTAAATAAAAATTTTAATATATGTAAAAGTCGCGACACTTTACAATTAAAAAAGATTAAAAAACTTAAGAACATAACGAACAGAAAAACCAACTAAATAGGCAAAGGCAGAAGCTCCAATACCCCAAGTAAAAGCGTTTACACCTAAAGTAAAAAAATCAGAATAATCCATTAACTACCACCCTTCCCAAACGACTGAAAAAGAAGGACACCAAAGCCAAACGCCAAAAAAACAAGTAATACAACTTCACATTTATATATAGATTCTAAAGAATCAATAATAGGAATTAAATCAGAAGCAGCTAAAGAAGCAGACTGAGCAGCTTCTGCTATAAAAGATACATCAGACATTATAAATCACCCTTTCCTTTTTACTTTTCAGGAATTAAAGTTAAATTGGAATAACGTCCAGATATAGACATCTTTGCGGTATACCGAGAACCACGAACAAGCTCATTAACATTTACATCAGAACCAAGCAAAGACTCTAAATTCTCATAAGTAGCTGGGTCAGCTATTACAGCAAAATCTAAAGGTTTACCATTTTTTGAAACAAAATGACGAACATCAACTAATACTACACCTTTTTTCTCAAACATCATAAAAAATCAACCTCCTAAAATAGAACACAATAGAATATTTAAGAATACAATACAAATATAACACATATTCTATTAGAACACAATAGAATTTTACAAAACACATTAATTTTAGTAAAATACAAAAAAAAAGGAGATTAAATAAATGAATGAAACAAACAAAAAAAACCAAAAGAAAGTTAAACATACTACTATAAGAATACCTATAGAAATTTATGAAGAAATAGAAAAAGAAGCATTAGAAAATGAAAGAGATATTTCAAAACAAATAAATTATATGCTAAAAAAATACATTGAAATAAAAAAAATTTAAAACATAAACTAATTCGCAAAACTGAAGTTTTGCTAAGAAATAGAAAAGCTGAGCTGCCAAGGAGCACGCTAACGCAGCTCATCGGCAGCTCAGCTTTTCAACAGTGGTAGTGTGCAGCTTTGTATATCTGTTTACAAGGTTTCAGCTGCAAACTCTTTTTCATTTGCTTCGCAAAACTTAACGAAGTTTTGCGAATAGTTGTGCGAATTATTAACTTAAATAAACTTTAAACCTATATTTATTATTTATTAAATAAACAATATAATTTATTCAATTACATCAACTTCTATTTCATAGTCGTTTTCTATTGGTTCTACAAAAGGTAAATTAAAAAAGTCAGTTACAGTCATAGCTAAAACTCTTGCTATGTTATCTATATTATTTTTAATCCATTCTTCGTCTTCAGGATTATCATGGTAAGCTGTCTCAATTAAAACTGCTGGCGCTGTGGTTCTTCGTATTTCTCCTAAGGATGTTGTTGGTACAATTCTTACTTTATCTGGATTATAATATATTGTTTTGTAGTTTTCAGCTAACATCTCTGCAAACATCTTTCCTAAATAACTTACCGGACTGTAATAAATATCAACTCCAGAAAGCTTACCTTTTAAGTTTTCCGGTGCAGCATTTGAATGAATTGACAAATGCAAATCATAATTTCCGCTATTAGAATCTTTAATAGCTTGTGAAACCGGCTCTTCGGTATTATTTCTTGTAAAATTTATATCGTTTATGTTTAAATAAGGTTCCATAGCATCTGCTATCAAATTCATGTAATATTCCTCGCTGCCACCGTTTAAATATTCATTATATTCCTGAACGGAAGGACTTAAAAATATATTAGGCATTTTGTTTCCTCCAAAACCCTTTTGCTCTATAATATAGTTAAAAACTAATTTTGCTACAAATTCAACTTGTACTTATTTATATATGACTTAACAAATTCTGTAAAATCAATTTAGTTTACTATAATATTATTATGTTAACTATATTGATTTTTTTAATTGGTTTCTTAAAAAACTAACTATAACAATAAATATTCTAATTTCAACAAACATTATTATATATAAAAGTTTAAAAGCCTACTGTCTATTCAACAGCAGGCTTTTTGCAGTTAGTCATCGTATTTTTTCCCAAGATTTTCAAACCTCTTGTTTTCATGTTTAATAAACAAAATTCTTATTACAGTAACAGCAGCAATATACGCAACCAAATACGAAACAACTTCCAAAATCTCTTCTGTATTCATATTTGTGCTTTTAATTTTATATACACCATAAATTATAAGTATTGCAAATACAATAAAAAGAGTTATAAAGCTGCTTTTGACTTTATTTTTGTCTAATTGCACAGCTATTCCAAGCTGATGTGCTCTTACCGCCTGATATACTGGAAAAATAACAAGCACTAAAAATTCGAATAAACTTCTGTCAAAATTAGCTCCATAAACGGCAGTTTTAATTACAAATGAAGCCAAAGCCGCAAAATAAACAATAAGCATAAACTCACTTCTTATTTTGTCATACCCTATTTTAATTCTTTCATCAGTCATAATCATTCCTCCCAAAAAAGCTCGTCTAAAGTTTTATTCAAAGCTTTACATATAGCAATACATAAATTTAATGTGGGGTTGTACTTCCCTGCTTCTATCATTCCTATAGTTTGCCTTGTTACGCCTATTTTCTGTGCCAATTCTTCCTGCGATAAATCCATAGCGGCCCGGGCTGCCTTTAGTTTGAGGTTCTTCAAACCACCACCTCCTTACATTGCAAATTATAATATATATTATTCTAAATGTCAATTATATTTTACATATTGTTGTATATATTTTCTTATATTTTAATATCAATTATATCAATAAAATAATTAATTTTACTGCCTTAAATAAAAAAACAGCCATACCCTATAGGATATGGCCGTTTAGAATTAAAGCTTTTCAAGTTCTTCAGCTATTATTTTATTTACTGTTGCAGGGTCTGCTTTGCCTTTAAGCTGCTTCATACACTGGCCTACAAAGAAACCTTTTACTTTTGCGCTTCCGCCTTTAAATTCAGCTACAGCTTTTGGGTTAGCCTCTATTACTGATTTAACAACGGCCAAAACTGCTCCATCATCATTTACCATTTCAAGGCCATTGTCTTTTATATACTGTTCAGGCTCAATATTTTCACTGAACATTTTCTCAAATACTTCTTTAGCAGTATTTCGGTTTATTACTTTCTTTTTAACTAAAACTATAAGTTTACCAAGATTTTCTGGAGAGAACTTAATGTCTTCCACTTCTGTAGATGTTTCAGACGCAAGCCTTAAAACTTCACCCATTATCCAGTTTGAAACTTCTTTAGCCTCTCCGCATACTTCAAGGGCGCCCTCAAATATTCTAACAAGATATTTTGAACCTGTAATTATGTCAACATCATATTCAGGTAAGTTATATTCTGAAATATATCTTGCTTTCTTTTCTTCTGGAAGCTCAGGAAGTGAGTTTTTAACTCTTTCTATCCATTCGTCGCTTATTTCAATAGGCACAAGGTCTGGTTCAGGGAAATATCTGTAGTCCTGTGCATTTTCTTTTGAACGCATAGCATAAGACATACCCTTTGTATCGTCCCATCTTCTAGTTTCCTGAACCACTTTTCCGCCGTCTTCTATAACATCTATCTGGCGCTGTCTTTCACCTTCAATAGCTCTGGCAATAGCTTTAAATGAGTTAATGTTTTTCATTTCTGTTCTTGTGCCCAGCTCTTTCTGACCAACCGGACGAACAGATATATTAACATCGGCTCTTAAAGAACCCTGCTCCATTTTACAGTCTGAAACACCAATATACTGTAAAATAGATTTAAGCTTTGTAAGATAAGCTATTACTTCTTCTCCGCTTTCAAAATCCGGCTCAGAAACAATTTCCAAAAGAGGAACGCCACATCTGTTATAGTCTACAAGTGTGCAGTCCTCCCAAGGGTCGTGAATAAGTTTTCCGGCGTCTTCTTCCATGTGTATTTCTTTAATTCTTATTGCTTTTTTAACACCATTTACCTCTATATCAATATGTCCGTTCTGGCAAATTGGCAGATAAAGCTGTGAAACCTGATATGCCTTAGGAAGGTCTGGGTAAAAATAATTTTTTCTGTCGAATTTATTATATTGTGTTATTGTACAGTTAGTAGCAATGCCCGTACGTATAGCGTATTCCACAACCTGCTCGTTTAAAACAGGCAGTGAACCCGGCATACCTGTACATACTTCACAAACATGTGTATTAGGCTCTCCGCCAAACTCAGTAGAGCATGAGCAAAATATTTTAGTTTTAGTAGAAAGCTCACAATGAACTTCCAAACCCATTGTTGTTAAAAATTCCATGCCTTACGCCTCCATTTCTTTCTTTAAAACAGGTTTTTTCAAGTGGAAATCCGTTTCCTGCTGGTAGGAATAAGCTATATTCATAAGCGTATTTTCGCTAAATGCCTTACCAGTAAGCTGTAAACCTACAGGAAGACCATTTGAGTCAAATCCGCAAGGCACAACCATTGAAGGAAGTCCGGCTAAGTTTACAGAAACTGTATAAATATCGCCAAGATACATTTTTAACGGGTCACTTAAATTTTCGCCCATTTTAAGAGCTGTTGTAGGAGCTGTAGGGCTTAATATAACGTCATATTTTTCAAATGCTTTATCAAATGAATTTTTAATAATAGCCTTAACCTGAAGTGCCTTTTTGTAATAAGCGTCATAATAGCCGCTGGAAAGAACAAAAGCACCTATCATTATACGGCGTTTTACTTCCATACCAAAGCCTTCGCTTCTTGACTTGCAGTACAAATCAGTAAGGTCCTCAAATTCAGGTGTGCAGTAACCATATTTAACACCATCATATCTAGAAAGGTTAGAGCTTGCCTCAGCACAGGCTACAATATAGTAAGTAGGAATAGCATAGTCAAGTTCTGGCATATTAAATTCTTCAACAACAGCACCCATTGACTCAAGCTTTTTAGCAGCCTCTAAAACTCTTGTTTTAACGTCTGCATCTAAGCCCTTTCCAAAGTATTCAACAGGAATACCAATCCTTTTGCCTTTTACATTGTTTTCAAGGTTGAATTTAAGTGCTTCCTGATTAAAAGATGTGCTGTCTTTAGGGTCGTGGCCTGAAATAATAGAAAGAACCTCAGCCACATCCTCAACTGTTTTACCCATAGGACCTATCTGGTCAAGGGATGAAGCATAAGCTAAAAGACCATATCTTGATACAGCGCCGTATGTTGGTTTTATACCAGTTATACCGCAGAAAGAACACGGCTGTCTTATAGAACCACCTGTATCAGAACCAAGTGTGTAATAAGCCTGGTCTGTAGCTACAGCAACAGCAGAGCCGCCGGAAGAACCACCTGGAACCCTGTTTTCTCCCCAAGGGTTAAAAGTTGGGCCATAATATGATGTTTCAGTTGTACTACCCATAGCGAACTCGTCCATGTTAAGCTTGCCCAAAAGTACACCGCCAGCTTTTTCAAGCTTTTCAACCGCTGTTGCATTGTAAAATGGCTTAAAGCCTGTAAGTATTTTAGAAGATGCTGTTGTAAGTATGCCTTTTGTACACATATTGTCTTTTACAGCCATAGGCACTCCAGCAAGAGGAGATGTTAATGTGCCATCATCTATTTTTTTCTGTACTTCTTCAGCCTGTTTAAGGGCTTCATCATGGCATACAGTAACAAATGCTTTATAATTTTTATCAGTTTTATCTATGTTATCAAGCGCTGCTTTAGTAATTTCAGTTACGCTTATTTCTCTGTTTTTTATGAGTTTTCCAGCCTCTAAGGCTGTAAGCTTGCTTAAATCCATTTTAAGGCCTCCTATATTTCTATTTTAATCAAAAGTTTTAGGAACTTTAAATGCTTCTTCGCTCTTATCAGGCGCATTTAAAAGCAGGTCTTCCCTATTTATGGAAGGCTTAACTTCGTCTTTTCTGAATACGTTTTTAACAGGAAAGGCATGGCTCATAGCCTCTATGCCGTTAGTATCTATTTTGTTTAATGTGTCCATATAATCTATTATTTTGTTCATTTCGTTTTTAGCGCTCTCACGCTCATTTTCTTGTAACCTCAGTCGAGCAAGCTCGCCAATGTAATCAATCATTTTATCGTCAATTACCATTTAAAGTACCCCTTTCATATTTGTATAAATATAAATAACGGATGCCGTTTATTATTTATTATAAAATTTACTACATAATAAACCTATCTTATTACAATAACATAACTTACATTCAAAATCAACTTATCAATAACCAAATAATGTATAAAATATATGTTTTTACTGAAAACAGACACTAAACAAGCTTATTAAATAAAATTATTCTTAAATATCGCAATAAAAATTTTGTATTACTAATAATAACATTTTCATATAAAAAATTATAGACGCTAACATATGTTATATATACTTTCGGCAGGCTTAAACTCTAAATACATTCACAATTAAATCCAATCACAAAAAGTATGTTTTTTAAATATAATGGAGTAAAAACAAACGGAGGTTATAAATTATGGAGGCTATAGCGCACCTTAAAAATATAAGCCTGTCATATCATAGTCCTAAAGGTGAAACAAAAGCTTTGGACAATGTAACTTTTGACATTTATGACGGCGAATTTTTAAGTATTGTTGGGCCATCAGGCTGTGGCAAAAGTACCCTTCTTTCTGTTATTTCTGGTTTAAGCCTTCCCAGCGAAGGCACCGTTAAAATAGAAGGAAACAGAAAAAGCGCTTATATGCTGCAAAAAGACCACCTTTTTGAATGGAGAAGCGTTTTTTCAAATGCCTGTCTTGGCCTTGAGCTTCAAAAGAATCTTACAGCTGAAAACAGGCAGAAAGTCCATGAACTCTTGAAAAAATATGGCCTTGAAGAATTTGCATTTAAAAAACCATCTGAATTAAGCGGCGGTATGCGCCAAAGAGCAGCCCTTATACGCACACTTGCTTCTCAGGCGGACATACTTCTTCTTGATGAGCCGTTTTCGGCGCTTGATTACCAAACTCGCCTTACAGTTTCTGATGAAATAAGTAAAATTATTAAAAAAGAGAAAAAAACGGCAGTTCTTGTAACTCATGATATTTCCGAAGCAGTTTCGTTATCGGACAGAGTCCTTGTTTTTTCAAAACGGCCTGCAAGTCTTAAAGCAGAGTTTAAAATAGAGTTTCCGGATAATTTTAAAAACGGTATAAGCGCCCGTGAAGCTCCGGAATTCAGAGAATATTTTAATAAAATCTGGAAGGAGCTGGACAAATGAACAACAATCCTTCTAAAGAGCAAATTATGTTTATAAAAAGCTTGAATAGGACCAAGCAAGCAGTAAAAATCACAAGAATTGCTATATTTTTACTCTTTTTCATCATTTGGGAAATAGCCGCTGATACAGGTGTTATAGACCCATTTATATTCAGCAGACCAAGCAGCATTATAGTCTGTGCCATAGGTATGCTTAAAGATGGCTCACTGCTTAGGCATGTAGGTATAACTTTATTTGAAACATGTGTAGGCTTTGGCATTGGAACTGTTATGGGCACATTAGTAGCTGTTATTTTGTGGTGGAACAGTTTTATTAATAAAGTATGCGACCCTTATCTTGTTGTTTTAAACAGCCTGCCAAAAACAGCTTTGGCACCTATTATTATTGTATGGCTGGGCAACAACATGAAAGCCATAATAGCCGTTGCTCTTCTTACTTCTGTAATAGTAACTATTATTAACGTATTAGGCGGCTTTAATAACGCCGATAAAGATGATATACGCCTTGTGCGTTCTTTTGGCGGAAACAAAAAAGATGTTCTTTTTAAAGTAGTATTTCCTTCTGCTACACCATATATTATAGATGCACTTAAAATAAATGTAGGCCTCTCATTTGTAGGTGTTATTGTAGGAGAATTCCTTGCTGCTAAAGAAGGTCTTGGATATTTAATAGTATATGGCAGCCAGGTATTTACTTTAGGCTACAAACAGATATAATTGTATTTTCTATAGTTTATTTTCTCAATTTTTACAGTGGATTCAGGGAAAACATCATATTTAACTATGATTTTATCGGGATATATTATTAAATTCTTAATATGTCTTTGAATAAAATCTAATGCTAAGTCATCATTAACTATTTCTTTAATTTCATTACGTATTATCTTTAATCTTTCTTCTTTACTTTCAATTTTAGAAATACGTAACGTTTCTTCATTAATTTTTTGTTTTAACCGTTCACTTTCTTCCAGTAAAGAGTTGTCTTTTTTCTTATAAATTTCTTCCTCAATAATGCCGTCAAGATATTTGTCAAGCAAATCCTCACGTTTTTTTAAAACTGTATTAAGTTTAGCTTGTATTTCTTCAATACTATTTTGACATTCGCCGGAAATTATTTCGTTAAGAATTTTAAACGCTTGATTAAATAAGTTATCTTTATCTTTATAAAGCTTTTTTGAAAGTGTTAAAAGGACCTCGTTTAAATTTTCTTCATTAATATGTATATTATCACAACCAAGATTAGTAGTAACTATTTGCTTTTTAGATGCAGGATAAATTGTACTTGGAGTTTTCCGACCATTTTTAGCATATTCACTACATGTCCAATTTATAACCATTGCACCGTCTGCACGTTTATAACGTGTTCGCCAAAATGTAGAGCCGCATTCTCCGCATATAATTTTACTTGATAACAATGTACTGCCTTTTTTAAGCCCTCTAACACGATTACCAAATTCCTTGCTATAATTAATTTGTGAACGTGTATCCATTATGTCATTAGCTTTTTGCCATGTCTCATTATCTACAATAGGTGGTACAGCATTTTCTTTGAAAATCCATTCAGCCACGTCATTATGTATACTTTTCTTTTTATTAAAATCATAATGAACTTTATTCATAATAACTGTACCTTTAAACAATGGGTTGCGTATAATCTTGCGTATAGTACCCTCACTAAATGCTTTGCCGGACCTTGAAAACAAGCCTTTATTAGTCAACATCTTAGCTATTGTTCTTGTACCATATCCACTAACACATAATTCAAACATTAATCTTACAACGTCAGCTTCTTTTTGATTAATAACAACTTCTTTACCAACTTTATCATATCCCCATGTATTAGATGTTAGCACAACATTCCCTTTTGTCCTTTGTCGATGAGAATGAGCATTGTTTATTTTTTTAGATAATTCCCTGCTGTAATCTTCTGCAAGGATAGCTTTTATACCTGTTATAAGTGCATCATCAGGTGTATAAAATTTATTTTCGATGTAGAAGAACAGCTTTTTATCGTTTTGAACAAGCCTATCAATGAACAAATACCAATCTTTTGTAGAGCGCATCAGTCTGTCTTGAGATTTAATAACAATAATATCGAACTTATCCGTTTCCATGTCCTTAAAAAGTCTATTGTATTCATCTCTTTTTCGGGTAGTTGTTCCAGTTTTGCCCTCATCAACATATTGGTCTACCAAAACCCATTTATTTTTTAAAACAGTTTGCTTTGCTTCTTCAACTTGATTAATAAGTGCATTGACTTGTATTTCTTCGTCTGTACTAACACGACAATATATAACTGCCTTAGTCATTACAACTCCTTCCCTCGAAATCATGTATTTCGATTATAGCATATTTCTAAAATAAAAGGGAACTAATTAATAGTCCCCATTCTCTACAAGCTTAAGAGATTTAATATATTCCTCTTGCGTTATTAAACCTTTTTGATAAAGTTTGCCGAATATAAATTTCAATTCAGAATTATTATTCATTCGACCACTCCTTTTTAAATTGTTACTATAAAATATGTAATAAATATTTTGGTTATAACTAAACTTTATTCCTCCCATATCTTACAAACTTCAAGTTCACCTCGATTGAAAGGAAGTACAATTTCATTAAGTGCTCTTTTAGCTATTTCTTCCGAAACAAAATACACTACCCCTGGTATTTTAATAAAATTATGACTATAAATATAATATTGTTTCATATCAAGCGAATAACATATATAAAACTTACTCCGTTTATAATCTTTCCATAAATTATCAGACCAACTATTCTCCAAACTAAATCGCCACAATAGGTCACTAAGCACTTTTTCCTTTGCTCTTTGTAACATTAGATTACTATCATTACATCTATTTGCAACAAGATAAAAAGTATTATCAAATGGGTCAAAACATTCAATGCGGGTATCAACCCTACCCATAGTAGTTATATAATGATATTTGTGACCACGTTGTCTCTCAAAGGGTTTTACTTTTTCTTTAAGTCCTAATGCTTTTATCTGCTCATCTGTTAATTTAATTTCTTGCCCGTTAACTGTTAATTTACCGTCAACTGTTAATTTAATTTTTTTCATTTACTTTACCTCTTTTCAATATAAGGTTTGCTCCCACTGTTTGATACAAGCTTAATTCCAGCTTCTTTCCATATAATGTTGTTGAAATCGTCTATTGTTAAACGTCCTTCATTAAAACAATCAAACTGATATAAGCACATTTCA
The DNA here is from genome assembly GCA_944377425.1 of uncultured Clostridia bacterium. GTDB lineage: Bacteria > Bacillota > Clostridia > Lachnospirales > Anaerotignaceae > Neoanaerotignum_A. The sequence continues at coordinate 13,246 of CALWEX010000067.1, read as the reverse complement.
GCAAACCGCTCTAACCTGCTTTTACCGTTTACTTCACGTCTTGTAAGTTCACTGTATTTATCATGTAATACAAGTAAAGGTATTCCCAACATTAATGTTATTGCTGTGTTTGTAGCTCTTTCGGCTGCTTCATCTTTGATTTTTTCAATGTCAGAAACTTTTATCATAACTGCCTTTTCTGGTATTGTGATGTTATTCCTACGCCTTTCTGCTCTGTTCAGTGTTATCAGCTCCATTCCTTAGAATGTTTATTATGTTTTCGCCAACTTCTTCTTTTTTACAAAATTTAAAGCTTACTCCATATTTGTTTTCCATTGTTATAAGTGCCTTTGCCAAAGTAGCACCTTTAGTAGCGTTTGGATATTTTTGCTTCTTGCCCTGCATTATAAACAAACGTGGGTTCTTCCACTGGAATAAATCTTTAACACTTGTAACTGGTTTATTGTATATTGTATTCTTCTTGTCACAATAACCGCCGTTATCTTCTGTTAGAATTATAAGCTGTATATTGCTTTCCTGCGCCCTTATAAGCTCGTTTCTGAAACGTTCATGTGATTTACCACAAATATCTCCTATAAGCTCTTGTATGTCTTTTTTTGTGTCTATACAAATACTTTGATTAGTGGGTAAAGTATAATCCCCTACATAAAGTTTTGTTCGCTTTACTTCAATGTCATGTGTCTCAAAATATGTATTCTTTAATGTATGTTTCCCTAACTGCTGACGTGAGTCCTCAAAAATTATCAAATGACACCATTCCTTTGTTTGTAAGTCCATGAATTATAATATTGCTTAGCTATAAAAAATCTATTGCATTGTGTATAACAATTTGCACATTTACTAGTACACTCATTTCTTTTATGGCAAAAATTACAGCATTGCCATTTCAAACGGCTTTCACTACAATTAAAAAGCGTACATCTATATATAGCATTATATCGTTTCATTTAAAGTCACCTTATCCCTATAAGCCATATAATAATGGCTACAAATAAAAGCACTCTTAAATAATGTAGTAACATTTCAATCTTTTCTTTTCCCATACTAAACCTCTTTAGAATGGAAGGTCGTCATCTTCTACGTTTGGCATTGGGATAAAGCCGTCTATAGCTTCTGAATGTGGTGTTTGTGCTGCTTTTGATTGAGAAGATGAAGGATTGTTCATGTTGGCATTTGAGTTTTTGCTTTCAGCAAAATAATGCTCCTCTACAACAACCTCTGTACTATATCTTTTCCTGCCGTCATTGTCGTCCCATGAACGTACTTGAAGCCTACCAACTACGCTTACCATTTGTCCTTTTTTAAAAAACTTTTCTACAAACTCACCACTTTTACCGAGCGCTACACAGCTAATAAAATCAGCCTCCGGCTCTCCGTCACGTTTAAAACGGCGGCTTACAGCAAGTGTGTATCGTGCTATTGCTACTGGTGTACTGCCTTGTGAATATTTAACCTCAGGGTCACGCACTAATCTTCCCATTAAAATTACTTTATTCATGTTAATTCTTCCTTTCTATTAAATATATGGTTTAAAATATTGTGAATATGGATAATATGGTATAATATGATTTATATTATTAACTATAGGTTTTGATTGCTCTTTGTAATCATCGCAAACACAGTGTTTTTTACAGCCATATATACTATTATCAACAGACGATTTCACGCAATATTCGCATGACTCACATTCCTTAGACACAACTTTTTTTATTTCACCGTTTTTAATTTTTGGAACAAAAAATTCTAATTCTTTTAATTTCTTTTGTAAATTACTATTTTCAGTTTTTAAGTGTTGATTTTCTAATTCCAAATTAACTTTTTCTTCCGTTTTTTGATTATATTGGTTTTTCCAATACTCTGAATTTTCTTCTTCCGCTTCTAATGACTTTTTTGAAACTAAACCAAACATTTAAGTCATCTCCTCGATTTCCTTTATCCTTTCGCCAATCGCCTGAACAACATTTACAGTAACGCCATTTCCAGCCTGTTTATATAACTGACTGTCACTATTTACAAAGGCAGCCTTTTCAAAATAATCGTCTGTCCAGCCTTGTAACCGGAAACATTCTTTTGGAGTCAACTTGCGGATTGTTATGTAACATTGCTCTTTTTCGTACCATATGCAATAGCAGATAATTCCGTCAGGTAGCTGGACATATATTCCTTCCATGTCGTCTACATCAGAGACTTGTTGATTAATTTTCAGCACAACTGAAGAATCATGTTTTTCTGATTTTAATGTGTTGATACATGCGTCCATTATTGGGGAACCAAACTGTTTTGAATTAAAAGCATACAAGCCGCCTATTGGCTCAACCATTACTCCGTGTCTATCCTGTGCCGTAAGCGTGAACATTGAATCACCATTTTCTTTGAATCTTCGTCCGTTCTGACGCTTCTCTACTCTGTCTGGTGTTAGGACTGGAATTGCAATATTGTGTCGTCCTCCAAGCTGCGAATTTAGTGCAGTCATTATTCCAGATACATCATATACCCTATCCTGTTGCGACCTCTCTTTTCCATTTTCATTGTTGATGTTTATACACTTTACATCACAGGGAATCGCTATTTTAGGCGAATTGTTATGTCCAGCAGAGTGACATTTAGCAATTCCAGAAATATCATGTACTTGACCGTCGTGTGAGGAATTAACTTCGCCTATAATTTTTATCCCAATGCTTGGCTCTCTCCCGCCTCCTTGCATGGTTCCTAACGCCGGGCTTATTCCTGCTTTATCATAAACCCTGTATGCGTTTGGATTTTTTCTATCACTTTGCATCATGCCTATTTGACAAATACTATTTTCTCCATCTGTTCCCTTGACAGGAAGTATTTTTGCTCTACCGAATCTTCTAAGATGTCCGATAGTGTATATGCGCTCCCTGTTTTGAGGAACGAACCATTTTGAGTTGATATTTTGCCATTCGATATTGTACCCCAATCGGTCCATTTCACAGACGATTGATAAGTAGTCAAGTCCTCTGTTTGAAGAAAACATTCCCTTAACATTTTCATAGATAAGCCATTCAGGCTTATTTTCTTCTTTGAGTTCTTCCAAGATTCTAAAAACTTCTTGTATAAGGCTACTTCGTTCTCCTGCAAGTCCTGCTCTTTTTCCGGCGATGCTGAAATCCTGGCAGTTATGTACTCCCATATTGTTAGCTGTGTAGCTGTTATCATTTTCGACCTCCATGTTATATACAATTTCTACTCGTTTAGAGTTGTATTCAATTTTTCTAACAGGCAACCATAAACTGTTTTCATCATAAACACTATTATTATTTTCCCTAAAAACAAGTTGATATGTGTCTTTCTGATTCACAGTTCTGCCTTCAATAATGTGTTTTTTCGGTCTTTTGTTATAATAAATACAACAACCAGTTTTATATGCCTTTTCTATACATTGTCCTAATTGATATATAAGTTTTTGACTAACGCTTGTAGCTTTGTAAGAATTATTTGTATAGCACCCATCTCCACACATATATCCATTAATAAATCCTTTTAATAAATCTATAGGCAAATCCATAACAAACTGTGGAACTATTTTATTTTCTGCGTCCTTCCCACATTTGCAGCATAAATCAAAGATTCTATAATCTGATGAACAATATCTATAAACTGTCTTTTTTTCTGACATTGACATCTTATGATTTTTTATATTTTCTTCAAAAATATTTTTCTTTTTTTTACCTATATTGAAAAATACTTTTTTATTGTTAGATGGTCTATCATTTCTTTCAGAATCTCTTATATGTCCGTCTGCAACATATCTTCCTAATATCCAACATTCCTCAAATGTAAGATTATAAATATTACATGAATTTACATTTTGTGGAAATTGTATTAATTCATTGCCGCTAAAATCGCTAACCTGTTTCCATTTAGGTTCACTAATTTCAATTTCATATTTTCTTAATTCAGAATTCCATTTTTTATATTTTTCTTTTACATAAAACCTGTGATTACCAGTACATTCCGTTTTAGGGCTTCCTTGAACCTGTATTGTATATATACCACGTTTTTTACTTACCATAGGCTTAACTACACGTTGGAATCTATTTTTATGAGTTAATACCAAATCTCCAGCTTGTATGCTTTCAATAGGAACCAATCCTCTATGTGTAGTTATTAAAGTGCCCTTTGTAAAACAGGGTGCCCCAAATGTCCAGCAATCGGCTTTCGGTATATTCCAGGCATTAACATTTCTAATGTCATTTGCATACCATTCTCCGTTAAGGTACTCACTTTTTAAAATCTCCTTTCGTCAATCTTGCCACTCTACACGGCGTGGGACTATGTTGGTCACCCAGTCTAATTTTACTTTGTCAACAGCCTTTTCGACCGCATCATTGAAGCTTTCAGCTTCCACATAAACGTCAATGTTTAAATTTACTTTGTATTTTTCCATTTTTATTCCTCCAACCTATTTCCAATTAACCCCGATTTTCCCATCTGGGTGTATAATTATATTTGAATATCCATTCCCGTACTGATTATTAGTTTGTTGCCACATGTCACCTAATGTTACACGTGCGTGTTTTCCGTTATAGTCAAATGTGCAGTATACAAAGAAATCACCAATTCTAAATGTATCAATTTTTATTTTGTTATCGTTTTGTAAATCATTCCATATTGATACATCATAATTTCTATTTTCTATGTCACATAAAAACCTAAAAGAAAAACTACCTGCGTCATTATTTTCGTTTATAATTTTTTTAATATTGCTGATGTTCATTTCGTTACCGATTAAAACAGTTTGGTATGTACAATCAGGGAATTCTCTGTAATCCGGTTTTACATAATCATTTACAGATAAATTAATATGTGCAATACCATTTAACTCTGTACTATACCCAGCTGTATTAATACAAACAAACACATTGTTGCTGTTTTGTTTAAATACATCAACTAATTTTTTAACATGTTCAGGATATAACCCTGGCTCTCCACCTGTTATGGTTAATCGAGCATTTGGGTGCTCTTTTAAAACTTTTTTTAAAGATAAAATTTGCTGTTCCGCGTCAAAAAGTCCTGTCATCGGATTTTTTCGTTCCATACAAAACGGGCAATTATACGGACACTCCTGTGTCATTACAATTTGAACATTAATTCTTTCATATAATGGTCTACCCAAGGAAGTTAGCCTTTTTCTATCAGTCAGCCTATATTTTAAATCTTCTTGCATTTGTTCCTTTATAAATTCATAGTTAGGTATGTATGGTATAAAAGATAATTTTCTACTCATTTTTCTCCAACCTTTCCATTTCATTCATCAATTAAAATTTGCTCCCCTTCAAGGTACGACCCGTTGGCCTCGGCTGCCTTATTGAACGCTTCAACAAAAGCTTTTACCTCTGGTAAGTCTTTCATGTCATCATACATAGCCTCTGACCAATCATCATACTGGCTATTTTCATACTGTTCTGTCAAAAGTTTCAACACTTCTTTAACACTTGTTTTCGCAACGCTTTTAATGGCTGTGTAAAACTTTAATTCATCACCTTTGTATTCTTTCATAAAGTAATCAATTTCATCAGGCGTAATGACTGTATAAGTATTCATATCTGCGTTATACATTAATATATAATCGTCTTTTCTTATCTTACTTAATTTTTTCATTCTGTTTCCTCTCTTTCAATGCCTGTTCTGCTTCTTCTCTGGTTAAAAATACGCCTTTTCCAATATCATCTTCATTGAAAGAAAATACTAACCCGGCATTTCCAGCTTTGAAAACTGGAATATAATTTTTAGCATTTATTTCTACTATTTCAAGCCTTAATATTTTTCCCAAAAGCGGCATATAAACAAAATCACCGATTTTAACAGGAAGTATTACGCATTTTCCTTCTTTGTCCGCATTTATAAGATTTTTGAGCTGTATAATATCTTGGTTATCGCTTATAATTGATTTTAAAGATTTAAGTTGAATTAACCATTCAGCCAATTGGCTATGCTCAAGCGCACATTTATTGTTTTCGCATGTAACACTTATTTCTTTGGCATGTTCAATAGCTTCATCAATATTCATGTATTCCTGCTCTTTTCTATCCACCTTTACAAGTTCAGTAAGGCGGTCAAGGTCATAATCATCGCCAAGGATATTTTCTATTTTATCAAGCCTTTCATATAAGCCGACATAACTCGGAAGTAATTTAGAACTATCCCAACCCAATTTAAACCCTTTGATTGTCATTCTTTTCATTCTTACCACTCCTTAAATTAAACTTAACTGTTGTCCTTCTGTTTTTTCAGCTTTTTTCTGTGGTTTGTATTTGTTCTTATTTTCCTGCAATGCGTCTATCGGATTAAATTCAAAATCTTTGCAGTGATTTATACTTTTTATTGTGCTTTTTGAAAAAAACTTTTTCTTTATTTCACAGTAATTAAAATCGCCGCAAACCATATAAGTACAATACCTACAATATTGTTTCATTTGTTCACCCGCTTAAGCTTTTCGACTCCTTTATCATTTTCGTAAGGTCACGAAAATGGTCACTCCAAATCCATTCTTTTAAATTTAATTAATTCTCTTTGAGCAGAGCGAAACATCATAAGCAATATTTCACTTATTGGTTTTTCTCTATTCTTTCTCCTTGCATTTTTGACATGCTTAAGAGTATTACCATTGGGCGATAATACGCCTACAAAATATGGAATTTCTGATTTTACTTTTTCAAAAACTTCTATAGGCATAACATAATAATTAAAATCGCCAATAAAGTTATGCCCGTTTTTAGAATGAAAATCTTCAACAGAAGATTTTACCTCATATACAAAAACATCTGCTTTTTCAATCCCTGATACAGAATTATTAACTGGTTTAAATTGCATATAGTCAATTCTTATCCTGCTCATCGTAGTATAGTCAAATGTGACTTCTTTGGCTGAATACACCCTTGTATCGTCGTTTGGATTGATATGTTTTTCTGTAAGCTTAGAAAGATGAGCTGTTATGTCGTGTCTATTCATTCCTTTTACTCCAAATCCATTTTCGCCCCACAATTTGGACAAAAATTAATATTCCCATTCGGATATTGACATATCAAATGTATAACATCACAGTTACTACATCTTTTTTTGTCCTTATCATTTGTAGGCAACCACTTACCATGCACTACCGGTTCAACGTCAGCCGTTGGCAGTTTTCTTATTTCCGAAAATGTGGCCGCATAATCGCCGTTTGTTCTTTTAACAATTTCAAGCGCTTCAACTTTTTTTATATATTCGCTCATTAAATCACCCTCTCGCCAATCAAGTAAAAATCCCGATTATATTATGGTTTCTTGACAAATAGAATGTTTTAATCAACTATGAGTCAAGTAAACTTTTGCTATTAACGAAAAACCGTATCTTCCAAAACTTGTTTATTGTCTGTAATTTCAACAGGCATGTTATCTGTGACTTTTATCCTTATTGCTGCATTATTTGCTCTAAACGGTAAAAACGCTGATTTATAGTCATTACACACTATATACTCGCCCTCAAAATGAAACACATTGCCTTGACTATCCTTGTATTTCATATCTCTATTACATGTGGCAAGTTTAGCCCTTTTACCTATCCATGAAGGTTTAAATTTTTCAAATTTAGGTCTTTTCTTTATTATTTCAGCATATAATTCTGGTAAATAGCGTTTAAGCTGAAACAACAACATTGGAACAATCTTATTTTGATAATTTGTAATTTCTCCACCAAATATAGCTTGAGGGTGGAATTCGAGAATTTTTATAAAATTGTCTGATGTTATATGTTTGTTTTCAAAAATACAAGAGTCAATTCCAAAACTTGGGTCATCTACTTTAATGTTGCCGTCATCAAGTGCTTTAACACATATATGTGGTATTGCGACATACATTTTTTCGTTCACTTTTGCAAAGTATAAATCAAGAGGAAATTCAAGTTTATGATAATTTTCATTATCCTTAGCCTCTGAATAAACTTTGTCAAATTTTTTTGAACGTTTTAAACCGCCGTCTACACTTGATACTTTGCCTAACTTACATCTCGGCTGTAAAAATGCTGATACAGCAAAACATTGTCCTTGTTTATAAGCCGTACATTCTTCGGCATAATCACAATATATATATTCTGCTCTTAATCTTGCACTTCTTGAACCGTCACCATATAAATCTACATTAATTGCATTATTCATATTTTCACCCTCTCAAAGTTTTCTCGGCTTATAATCCTCAAATTTGCAACTATTAAATATAGCTTTATTGTTGCACCACCTTGCTAAATCTTTTTGCTCTTGTGTTGGTTCTCCACCTTCATAATCTCTATATGGCTGTGCGAATGGCTTAACACCTATTTCGTTAAGTTTCAAAATCCTTTGATGTGCTTCTTCAACATCTTGAATAAGTGCATACGCCCAAAATCTTGACTTTGCGATTCCTGCTTCTTTCATATACGAAACAGCTTGTTCAATTATCGGTAACATTTCAGACGTGTCGCACGCAAGTCTTATGTATTTTATCCATTTACATTTGCTTAAAAGTTTTGTAACGTCTTTTGTAATAAGTCTTGCATCTAATCCCTGGTTAAAGTCTATATGTATATTTTGACAACCTAATTCCTCAATTTGAGCAATTCCATAGTTGCAAGCAAGAACATTGTTATCTAAAAATACAATCTTATTGCTATCTTGCCTTTTAATTTTCTGCCAAGTAGCAGCAGGCTTTATATATCCCTCTTTCTTAGGGACAACGCACCAAGGGCAACTTCTTATACACCCTCTTGTTAAAAACCCGATAGCAAAATCATATTGTGGATATATAGAATAATCTGGAAATGTGTTTTCTATTTCTTCGGGTAAATCTTCATAAATCTTATAACCAGTTCCACCCTTCACTATCTTTTCAGCATACAACGGATATTCATAGTCCTTTGTAAATGTAAATACCTTACTCATATAAATCATGTCTGCTTTTTTATTCACATCGTAATTTAACGGTGAATACCAATTTACTTCATCGCCATTCATTTTATGGTATGCACTTAACTTCATAAGTGCTAAATTCGGAAAATTATGTCCGTCTACGTCAATTAATTCTATGTTCAAGAATTCACCCTCTCAAATTCAATAACCCATACCCACGGATTAGCATTCCAGCCATATATGCCTAATTCACTCTTTTTAATAGTTTTGTCCCATATTTCCGCAAATCTTTGTATTGCCGTCCTTTCTATTTTTTCTTTCCAACCGACATTTTTTCCGTTTTTAAAGTTTGCGCCCTCTTTTTTCGCTTCTTCGTCTGTAATGTCTTGAAGGTTCGCAATCCTAACATTGGTTACTTTTAAAAAAATTCTGGCTGCTTCCTTAGGCATGTGTATACTTGGTTTATATATTAATTTTGTTGAATATTCAAAAAGCGGATTGTCCGCTAATTTATCATCAGCCTTGTAAATGTATGTTCCTTCTTCCCAGCCTTCACTCCATGTTTCACGAACATATAAAATATCGCCTTTCTGATACCTATATGTATCAATGATATTGTCACACTGTTCCCATTTTTTAGGACACTCATGGTCTTTAAAAATATATTTTCGGCCAGTATAAAACATTGGTTGCGGTTTCATAATTCTACGAGTCTGTATTTTCTGCCCGTTTAAAATAGCTCGTACCATTTCAGTATTAAACAATATAGGTTTCATATTCTCCCTCTCGTTTCTATATCTCTAAACCTAAGCCATTGCATTATATATGCTGGTGTTTCCCACCTTTGCCATGTTTGTAATGTCAATGTGTCTCGTTGGTATATAACAGCCGGCACCCCCGTACATGCTAATTGCAAATAGGTCATATATACACATCTTGCATCAATGTCTGAACATTCAACAAAAAGATTACGACTGTAATTAAAATCATATTTGTTGTATAGTGTGTCAATCGTTGCTATAATCATGCCGCCTGAACCACAAGCAGGCTCGTTAAGAGTTAATATTTTATCTTCTTTTATATACTGTTCTACCTGACTGCTGTTTATTGCCATTTCTGCACATGCCTTTGAAATGCAGTATGGCGTGAAGAACTGTCCGGCGTTTTTACTGCTCGTTTCAGATTTCATATATAATTCACCGATATAGTCAGCGAACCCATAATCTATCTGAGATGTAAGTAACAAGTAAATCTTTGCAAAAATTTCAGCGATAAGATATTGCATATCTTTGTCATATTTTTTAATTATATTCAGATATATTTTTTCTCGTTCTTCTGCCTGCGGTATATCAAATTTGTTTGAAATTGCAATAGCACCGCATTGAAATATATCTGACAATAATTCATACCTGTTTGTCTTGTATGCCCCTTTATCCAGTAGCTTTAAAATATCATCTACTGTCGGAATATCTTTTTTGCCAAATATCGGCTTTGGTTTTTCACTTATTTTTGCAAAACTTATTTTATTTGTGGTATCTTCTTTTATAGCAGCTTCTTTTTGTGGTGGAAGCTCTATATCAAATAGACTTAATTGTTCATTCATCATTTTTTCACTTTCCTAAGCCTTATATTCTTTGTATAAAGAGCTGTTTTTCTGAAAGCTGTTATATACTTACCTTGCATACTTACACCAATATTCCAATCTGTTATGTATTTAATAACACCGTTTTTTCACTCGATTATTGTATGTCTTTGTTCATCTGTTGTTTGGCGTTCAATTACAACTTTGTCGCCAATAGATAGACCTAAGTCGGAATTTTGTATTGTGTCAGCCAAAGTAATGTGCTCCATAATTTCTGATGATTGTCCTGTCATAAGATTTCTCCTACCTATTATTCCTGCTTTTAATAAATGTCTCTTTACTGTGTCTTTATCTCGGCCTAAAACATTACCTATTTCACGGAAATTCATGCCGTCATTGTATAATACAATCATTTGATTTTTTTCATATAATAAAACCTTTTTGTTGCCTTTTTTCATTCAAACATCACCTTATAATTTAAAGTTTATTGATTTTATATCCATTCAATAGTTGGTTTACCATTAAAGCCTTTTTCCCAAACGTACCAACCATAAGCTACTGCGGTCCCTGTACCATTTTTATATTTTTCAAAATCTCCATTTTTCGCACATTGCAGTCTGCTTGAAGATACATATAGTGTTCTAAATGGATATTTTTCGAATAACTTTTTTCTTGTTTTACTTTCAAGAAATGTTAATTTCAAAAACATTGCTATTTTTACACCGTCTGCCGATATATCGAGTGCATGTTCTACGAAATTTTTTGCTATTTTATATGGTGGGTTTGTTACTATATCCATAGTATTTAAGCTATTTTCTTTTAAAAAATCTTTTACAACTGTTCCACTATATCCCCTATCAATTATGTCAGAGTTGTATACAATATATCCATGTTCTTTTAAAACATCCGATATATGTCCCTCGCCGCAAGCGCATTCCCAAACAATTTTTGAAAAGCTTTCTTTTTCTAATAAAAGTTTTACTGCTTTCGGTTCTGTCGCATAATAATCATTAAATTGTCTTTCTCCCATAGAATGATTACTTGCTCCATTACATGTAAATACACTTTTAGCATTCCCTTTTAATTTTTGTTCCATTGTTATATTCAGAGCAAATCATGATTTATTGTCCGGACAAATCTCTTGCTCCTTTCTAAGTTTTATTACATTCCAGTAAGTTCATATCTTTTTATGGCTGGAATACATTTTTCAAACCAATATTTTCTTTTTCATTTAAGTTTTTCATTCGTTTCTACACACATTTTTTCAACTTGTTCTTTTGTATATTTCAAATCGAATTCGTTATATTCCCTTAATTCTCCATTCGGAAATTTAACTGTATACAATGGAATTGTGTCTATGGAAAACTCAATTTCGACAGTCTCAAACGGAACACAATATGCTGTAAATTCATATATTGCCATACAATATCCGTTCTTTATACAATCCATTTTTTCTATTCCTTTCCTTTAAAATGGACACTCATTTAATTCAATCTTCATGTTTGGTCTCGCACAATCAACAAACACTTTATCGCCTGTAACTTCTTTAATCTCTTTTATCATTCTGTCATTGTCACTACCATACCCCATGTGAAGTAATAAAACTGTTCTTAGATAAGACGTTTTGTTGGCTTCAACAAAACCTTTGCATGTGTCAAGGGAACAATGCCCCTTGACTTTGTGTTCTAAATTTACTAAATTTGTGCCGACCATTTCTTTAATATAATTACATTCAATCAGCATGTGGTTAATGTTTTGCTTCTTAAATATAAAAGGACAATATTCAAAGTCCGTCATGTATAACAATTTTTGATTATCTACCTTAATATAGAAGCCATAATTGGTTATCCCATTGTGCGGTAATTGAAAACACTGAACATAAAAATCATTGAATTGCATTTTCTTAATTCCGTTATTTTCCATATACGGCTTAAATACTTTAACCCCCATGTTTTCAAAATCTTTTAAGCTCTTTGAATGGTCACTATGCTCATGCGTAACAACAGCACCGGCTATGTCGCTTGTTCTAAAGTTAATAGCCTTTTTTATTTCTTTTACGCTTAAGCCTAAGTCTAAAAGAAGTATCTTTCCGCTATTGCTATACAAGGCAAGTGCATTTCCGCTACTGCCTGTCCCGATACATTGAACAAGCATATTAATCACCTCGTTTTTAAATATTTCTTCTTGTAATGGTTATGAGTATTAAACATAATCATTGAAGGTCGCCTAACCTTTTCCTTGCGTTTACGCTGATTTTCACGCCATTTACGTTCGTATGACGATTTCATCAAGTACATTTTTAAATCTTCGTCAAGTTCTTTAACACCGGTTTCCATACAGTCAATGTCGCAATCCGGTTTATCTTTTGGTTTGCTAAAATATTTTGTAATTAAATCCTTAATTTTCATATACAGTCATTCTCTTTTCATTTGCCTAAATGTCGTTGCCACACTAAGCTTGTCTGAGCTGTTCCCTATCGTTTCGTAACACGTCCTATCCATACAATTCCATATCGTGTCATGTCATATCGTCTCTTATCTGTTCCGGCTCTAATCATCTCATCTCAATTCAATGCCTTTTCAATTCGTTTCCTATCATTTTCTATCTCAGCTAATCCTTCTCAATCCTCGCCTTTCTCTACTCTGCCGTTTTGGTGCTATATTAAAAAAGTGGACACAAAACCAACTCATATATTACAATTAATTAGACACAAAATAAGGAGGTATTTTTCATGTCAGCACCAAAGTACGATGAAGATTTTAAAAAGAGTATTGTAGCTC
>CALWEX010000066.1 GCA_944377425.1 uncultured Clostridia bacterium | reverse complement strand
TAACAGTTAATGCTATTTTTTCTGATGAAGTTACAATAGTTAACGCTGACCCTAATAAAATTAAACGTGTTATACAAAACCTTTTGGATAACGCAGTTAAGTTTTCTTATAATGGCGGAAACATTATCACTGAGGTACAGGAAGATGATAAAAAGGTTCGCGTCTATGTTCGTGATAACGGCAAGGGAATTACCGAAAGCGAAATGAAGCATGTTTTTGAAAGATTCTTCAAAGCTGACACTTCAAGGGGATTGGATAAAACAGGTGTTGGCTTGGGGCTTTCTATTGTTAAGGAGTTTATAAATGCTCACGGCGAAAGGGTAGAAGTTAGAAGCCGTGATGAAGGCGGAACAGAGTTTGTATTTACTTTGCAGCCTGTTAAGCAAAAATAAATGCCTTTTATAAGTTAAAACTTAACTTATAGAGGCTTTAAATATACATCAAAACTTTTAAGAAAGGGGTTAGAAAAATGAATTTTTTGGAAAGCTGTTTTAAATTAAAGCAGAACAACACAACAGTTAAAACAGAGATTTATGCCGGACTTACTACATTTATGACAATGGCATACATACTTATTGTAAATCCGAGCCTTCTCAGCGCTTCAGGTATGGATGCTGGTGCCGTGCTTTCTGCTACTGCTCTTGGTGCTGCTATAGGTACTTTTTGTATGGCCGCATTGTCAAACTATCCTTTTGCCCTTGCACCAGGTATGGGACTTAATGCCTACTTTGCTTATACCGTTGTTTTGCAGATGGGATATTCTTGGCAGATGGCTTTAGCTGCTGTATTTGTTGAAGGTATTATATTTATTATTCTTTCACTTATTAATGTAAGAGAGGCTATATTTAATGCCATACCTAAGAATATGAAGTCGGCTGTAAGTGTTGCTATTGGTCTTTATATTGCTTTTATAGGCATGCAGAATGCAGGAATTATAGTAAATGAGGACTCAACACTTGTTACATTAGGCAATGTAAAAGACATAACTGTATTTCTTGCCCTTGTTGGTACAATAATTACAATTGTTCTTGTTGCTAAAAAAGTTAAAGGTGCGCTTTTCTTTGGTATTATAATTACCTATGTAATAGGCATTATATGCCAGTTAGTTGGTATTTACGTTGTTAATCCAGATGCTGGGGTGTATTCCCTTATTCCTTCAGGCATTGTTTCAACACCACCGTCATTGGCGCCTACATTTATGAATATGGATTTCTCACAAGTTCTTACATGGGATTTCTTTATTATAATGTTCTCATTCCTTTTTGTTGACCTTTTTGATACATTGGGAACTCTTATAGGTGTTTCAACTAAGGCAGGATACCTTGATAAAGATGGAAAACTTCCAAGAATTAAAGGTGCTCTTTTAGCCGATGCTATTGGTACAACAGCAGGTGCTGTTCTTGGTACTTCTACAGTAACTACATTTATAGAAAGTGCTTCAGGTGTTACAGAAGGCGGAAGGACAGGCCTTACATCTGCTGTAGTAGGGTTTTTGTTCCTTATAGCCCTTATATTCTCTCCTATAATTATGGCTATACCATCTTTTGCTACATCGCCAGCACTTATAGTTGTAGGCTTATTTATGATTGAGCAGGTAGTTAATATTGACTTTTCTGACTATACTGAAGGCTTTCCGGCTTTTATTACAATCATAATGATGGTTGTAGCTTACAGCATTTCAACAGGCCTTATATTTGGTGTTATATCTTATGTACTTATTAAACTTTTTACAGGCAGAAGCAAAGAGCTTAACCCAGTTATAATTATAATAGCAATTCTGTTTGTATTAAAACTTGCTCTAAGCTAATAAATGATATTAAAACCGCGGCATAACGTTGTGCCGTGGTTTTTGTATTATATAAGGAAGAAACTAATGCAAAAATACGAGGGAAAAATTTTAATATTAACAAAAAGCGGAATTGGTAATAATAAATATGCTGAATTTAATAATGTGTTTTAGTATCAAAAAACGGGTGTTTTTGTGCCTAAAAAGCTTTAGTTGTATATCTTATATAAATTTATAATTTGATTAACAAAAATATTGGTTAATATTTTATGAAAAAAAGGTAAAAATCTTGAAAAAAAGTCTTGCAAAAATTTATGCAATGCTGTATAATAACCAATGTTGTGACATAGAGCGAAGAAACGGAGGTTGCCGTGTGAATCACGGGTTTTCCGCGGAGCGATGTCCAGTTCATGAAACCGGGCGACAAGGTCACTGTACTGAATATTGGGAGTAAGGAGTCCATGCAGCGAATAGGACTTCTGTGCGCTTTAGTGCGCATCCGGATAAGTGTGCAGTCACCACTTGTCGTGCTGAAAGTAAAAGTACGAAAAGGAGGGGACTTTTTTTTATGGCTAACCAGAAAATCAGAATCAGTCTTAAAGCTTATGATCATAAATTGATCGATCAGTCCGCAGTTCAGATAATTGAAACTGCTAAGAAAACAGGTGCTCAGATAAGCGGACCTATTCCACTTCCAACAAAGAAGGAAGTAGTTACAATTCTTAGAGCTGTTCATAAGTACAAAGATTCTAGAGAGCAGTTCGAGATGAGAACACATAAAAGACTGAT
The DNA here is from genome assembly GCA_944377425.1 of uncultured Clostridia bacterium. GTDB lineage: Bacteria > Bacillota > Clostridia > Lachnospirales > Anaerotignaceae > Neoanaerotignum_A. The sequence goes on along the minus strand of CALWEX010000066.1, from coordinate 5,156 downwards.
TGATATCCTTATGCCAACACCGAAGACAGTTGATGCATTATCAAGACTTGATCTTCCAGCTGGTGTAGATATCACATTAAAAATTATGTAATTATCCAAGAACGGTTTATATATAGGGGAAACGTTATACGGAACTTATATTAAACTAGTATGATTACCCTAAAAGGGGCAATCCGCTGTAGAAAACAGGAGGTGCGTGAAATGAAGAAAGCTATTATGGCTAAGAAAATCGGAATGACTCAGGTTTTCAGTGAAACAGGCAATCTTATTCCTGTTACTGTTCTTGAAGCTGGACCTTGCGCAGTAGTTCAGGTTAAGACAGTTGAAAATGACGGTTATTCAGCAATCCAGGTTGGATTTATGGACGAAAAGGCTAACAAGGTTACAAAGCCTGAAAAAGGTCATTTTGAAAAAGCTGGAGTTGCAGCTAAGAAAGTATTAAAAGAATTTAGATTTGAAGACGCAGAAAGCTACGAGCTTGGCGCTGAAATTAAAGCAGACATTTTTGCTGCTGGAGATAAAGTAGATGTAAGCGGCGTATCCAAAGGTAAAGGTTATCAGGGCGCTATTAAGAGACACGGCCAGCACAGAGGACCTGTTACTCACGGTTCTAAATCACACAGAGTTGTTGGTTCAATGAGTTCAGCTACTACACCAGGTAAGGTTAAAAAGAATAAAAACATGGCAGGCCACATGGGCGCTGAAAATGTTACTATTCAGAACCTTGAAATTGTACGCGCTGACGCAGAGAAGAATCTTATCCTTATTAAAGGTGCTGTTCCAGGCCCTAAGGGTGCGGTTCTCGTAATTAGAGAAAGCGTAAAGGCTTGATTATACTTTACGAAAGGAGGATTTGGATATGGCAAACGTTAAAGTATACAACATGAGCGGCGCTGAGGTTGGCACAATCGACCTTAACGACGATATATTCGGTATAGATGTAAGCGAGCACGCAATGCACATGGCAGTTGTTCAGTATCTCGCTAATAAAAGACAGGGCACACAGAGCGCTAAAACACGTGCTGAAGTAAGCGGAGGCGGTAAAAAGCCTTGGAGACAGAAAGGCACAGGCCGTGCTAGACAGGGTTCTATCCGTTCACCACAGTGGACAGGCGGCGGCGTTGTATTTGCTCCAAAGCCAAGAGATTACTCTTTCAAACTTAACAAAAAGTTTAAAAGACTTGCTCTTAAATCAGCTCTTACAACAAAGGCTGTTGAAGAAAAAATTATCGTTTTAGACGAACTTTCACTTACAGAAGTTAAAACAAAGGAAATGGCTAAAGTTCTTGCAAACATCAACGCAGGTAAAGCACTTGTAGTTATGGACGGTAGCAACACAAACGTTATCCTTTCAGCAAGAAACATTCCTGATGTTAAAACAGCTGCTGTAAACACAATTAATGTTTACGATATTCTTAAATACAACACTCTTGTATTAACAAAAGATGCAGTTGCTAAAATCGAGGAGGTGTACGCATAATGGCAGACTTAAAATATTATGACATTATACTTAAACCTGTTATTACAGAGGCAAGTATGGCTGGCATTGAAAGCAAAAAATACACTTTCTTAGTTCATCCGGATGCTACAAAAATCCAGGTAAAAGAGGCTGTTGAGAAAATGTTCGACGGCGCTAAGGTTGCATCAGTTCACACAATGAACTACGCCGGAAAAACTAAAAGAAGAGGTATGATTTACGGCAAAACAGCTAAAAAGAAAAAAGCAATCGTTCAGCTTACAGCTGAAAGCAAAGACATTGAAATTTTCCAGGGTATGTAATTAACCCGTTATCGTATATAAAACCACCATTGCATTAATTGAAAGGAGTGGAGAAGATGGGCATCAAAAGATATAAGCCTTATACACCTTCAAGAAGACACATGACAGTGTCAACATTCGAAGAAATTACTAAATCAACTCCTGAAAAATCCTTAGTTGTTCATATTAAGAAGAATTCAGGTAGAAATAATCAGGGTAAGCTTACAGTTCGTCACAAAGGCGGCGGAGCTAAACTTAAATACAGACTTGTAGATTTTAAGAGAAATAAAGACAATATTCCGGCTGTTGTAAAAGCTATCGAGTACGATCCAAACAGAACAGCTAACATCGCTCTTATTGTTTATGCAGACGGCGTAAAGAGCTACATTTTAGCTCCTGTAGGCCTTAGCGTAGGCGATACAGTTATGAACGGTGAAAATGCCGAAGTTCGTGTTGGTAACACACTTCCAATGAGAAATATTCCTGTTGGTTCAAACATCCACAATATAGAGATGATGCCAGGTAAAGGCGGACAGCTTGTTCGTGCTGCTGGTAACGTTGCTCAGCTTATGGCTAAAGAAGGTAAATACGCTACAGTTAAGCTTCCTTCAGGCGAAATGAGACTTCTTCCTATCGACTGCAGAGCTACAGTAGGCCAGATTGGAAACCTTGACAACGAGCTTGTTAAAATCGGTAAAGCCGGAAGAAAACGCCACATGGGTATTAGACCTACAGTAAGAGGTTCTGTTATGAACCCTAACGACCATCCACACGGTGGTGGTGAAGGTAGAGCACCAATCGGTCGTCCATCACCTATGACACCTTGGGGCAAACCTGCTATGGGCTATAAGACAAGAAAGAAACATAAAGCTTCCAATAAATATATCATTCACGCTAGAGACTGATAAATTGGCCGCATAATCGATTGAATTAACAAGGAGGATTAAAACATGAGCAGATCACTCAAAAAGGGACCTTTCGCTGATGAGCATCTTTTAAAGAAGATTGACGCTCTCAACGCAGCAGGTGAAAAAACAGTTGTTAAAACATGGTCTCGTCGTTCAACAATATTCCCTGACATGATTGGTCATACTATCGCAGTTCATGACGGAAGAAAACATGTGCCTGTATATGTAACAGAAGACATGGTTGGTCATAAACTCGGTGAGTTTGCCTTAACAAGAACATATAGAGGACACGGAAAAGACGCTGAAAAGAAATCTAAAGTTAGATAATTAGTTTTGGAAGGAGGTTTGGGGCATGGCAAAAGGACATAGAAGCCAAGTCAAAAAACAGAGAAACATCGAAAATAAAGATAAAAGACCACAGGCAACTGCCAAATATGTAGGTATCCCTGCTTCTAAAGCTAAAATCGTTTTAGACCAGATTGTAGGCAAGGATGCAAAAACAGCAGCTGCGCTGCTTCAGTATAACCCAAGATTAGCCGCTACTATAATAGGCAAAGTATTAAAGTCAGCTATGGCTAATGCAGAAAACAATTTAGGTATGGATGTTAGCAAGTTATATGTTGAAGAGGTAATCGCAGGACAGGGTTCTACTTTAAAACGTGTACGTCCAAGAGCACAGGGTAGAGCATATAAGATTCTTAAGAGATCATGCCATATATCCATCATCCTCAATGAGAGATAAGGAGGTTAACAATGGGACAGAAAGTAAATCCACATGGATTAAGAGTAGGCATCATCAAAGACTGGGATACAAAATGGTATTCTGAAAAAGGTTATGCCGATAACTTAGTAGAAGACTACAAAATCAGAAAATTCGTTAAAGAAAAACTTTACGCTTCAGGCGTTTCTAAAATATTAATCGAAAGAACAACAGACAGAGTTAAAATTTCTGTTTACACAGCTAAGCCTGGTATTGTTATTGGTAAAAACGGTGCTGCCATTGAAGAACTCAAAAATGAGATTCAGAAAATGACATCATACAAAGTAAATGTTAACATTGAAGAAGTTAAAAGACCAGAGCTTGACAGCCAGCTTGTAGCTGAAAACATAGCTCAGCAGCTTGAAAACCGTGTAACTTTCCGCCGTGCTATGAAGCAGGCAATGGGCAGAACTATGAAGTTCGGTGCTCAGGGTATTAAAACATCTTGCTCAGGCCGTCTTGGTGGTGCTGATATGGCAAGAACAGAAAGTTATCACGATGGAACTATTCCTCTTCAGACACTTCGCGCTGACATCGATTACGGCTTTGCAGAAGCAAACACAACTTACGGCAAAGTAGGCGTTAAGGTTTGGATTTACAAAGGAGAAGTTCTTCCTGTAAAAGCAGCAAAAAAGGAAGGAGGCGCTGAGTAATGTTAATGCCTAAAAGAGTAAAAAGACGTAAACAGTTCAGAGGCAGACTTAAAGGCAGAGCCATGAGAGGCAATAAGATTACTTACGGTGATTTTGGTATAGTAGCTATGGAGCCAAGCTGGATTACATCAAACCAGATTGAGGCTGCCCGTATCGCCATGACAAGATTTGTAAAAAGAGGCGGTAAAGTTTGGATTAAAATTTTCCCGGATAAACCAGTTACAGCAAAACCTGCTGAAACACGTATGGGTTCCGGTAAAGGTTCACCAGAGTATTGGGTTGCAGTTGTTAAACCAGGCAGAGTAATGTTTGAGCTTGGCGGCGTTAGTGAGGAAATAGCAAGAGAGGCTCTTCGTCTCGCTACACACAAACTGCCAATCAAGTGCAAGATCGTTTCTCGTGCTGACCAGGAAGCGGAAATGGAAGGTGATGGCAGTGAAAACTAAGACTTACGTTAAAGGATTAAAAGATAAAACTGTTGATGAGTTAAAGCAGGATCTCGTTGCCGCTAAGAAGGAATTATTTAACCTTAGATTCCAGAATGCGACAAACCAGCTTGATAATACAGCAAGAATTAACGAGGTTCGTAAAAATATAGCAAGAATTCAGACCGTTATTACACAGAACCAGAGAGCAGCTCAGTAATTAAATGAGAGGAGGAATACCGGTGGAAGAAAGAAACCTTCGTAAAACAAGAGTTGGTTTGGTAGTCAGCGACAAAATGGATAAAACTATCGTTGTAGCTGTTGCAGACAGAGTAAAACACCCACTTTATGGTAAAATTATAGATAGAACTTACAAACTTAAGGCACACGATGAAAACAACGAGTGTCATGTAGGTGACCGTGTTAAGGTAATGGAAACAAGACCACTCTCTAAAGATAAGAGATGGAGACTTGTTGAAGTAATCGAAAGAGCTAAATAATTCTGTTGCGAGAGGAGGCAATATTATGGTTCAGCAGGAAACCAGATTAAAAGTAGCAGATAACTCAGGCGCTAAAGAACTTCTCTGCATTAGAGTATTAGGTGGTTCAACCAGAAGATATGCAGGAGTTGGAGATATAATAGTTTGCAGCG
>CALWEX010000065.1 GCA_944377425.1 uncultured Clostridia bacterium | reverse complement strand
TCTAGTCCGGGTAAACTGGGTAGGGGTTCAAGTCCCCTCGACTGCATAATATGCGCGAATGGCTCAGTGGTAGAGCATCGCCTTGCCAAGGCGAGGGCCGCGAGTTCGAATCTCGTTTCGCGCTTTTTTTATTTAGTTTATTTAATGGGCTATCGCCAAGCGGTAAGGCACAGGACTTTGACTTCTGCATTCGTTGGTTCGAATCCAACTAGCCCAGCTCATTAAATAAAATAGTGGGGTATCGCCAAGCGGTAAGGCAACGGATTCTGATTCCGTCATTCGCAGGTTCAAATCCTGCTACCCTAGTTTTTGCCCAGATAGCTCAGTTGGTAGAGCAGAGGACTGAAAATCCTCGTGTCCTTGGTTCGATTCCGAGTCTGGGCACTTAACCCTTCAGCTAATGCTGAAGGGTTTATTTTTGTAGCAGAAATTATTTATATGTGTTTCAGTTTATAACAGTCATTATGTATTAATGGCTGTTTTTAATTTATATTTGTTTTATTTAATGAAGTATTGTCATTTTATTTGTGAATTTATATGATTGACTTGTATTTTAAAGGATGTTATTCTGAAATTAATATTTAATGATTTTATGTACCTTAATAGGGGGAGGTCAACATATGATTATGAATAAAAAATTTCTATTTGTATTTATTTTTATATTGTCCGTTATTTTAACTGGTGTGTGTGCTTTTGCCTCTGCTTTGCCTGATGTTAGAATATCGGTTGGGGGTGTTACACATGACAATGCGGTAGTAAATATAAACGTAAAGTCGGATGAAAAATTTTTTGACACAGGAATACTGTTTTTGGGATATGACGGTGAAAACAGCATGAGTGAAGTATGCAGGGTAAATCTTCCCGAATTAACAGCATCATACAGCGGCAGTATAGATTTAAACGAATATGGTGTTACACTTGAGCCAAACAAAAAGTATATTTTGTCATTTTCAGCCGGTCAAAATAATATGCTTGGCCACTTTTCGGAGAATATTACGTTTGTTACATTAAATGATACTGATGAGAAAAACACTACTTCTACAAATTCAAATTATAGTGATGTGTCATTTACTGATAATAAAACTGAAATGGAGCAGACTAATAAAAGCAAAGCACCGGATATATCTGTTTATAACGAAAAATGGATTACTCAGGACAATGCTTATATTCAAGGTGAGATAGAATATGCTGATGGAGCTAAGCCGTCTTATGTAGGCATGTATTTGGGAACAAGTGCGGCTAATATGAAAGCTGTTTGGAAGGAAAGTCTTCCGCATAGTAAAAATCCTTTTAATATTTGGTATGATATTAAGGACGAAGTAGGCATAAAACTTGAACCTGATACAAAGTATTATTATACATTTTATGCTATAGTTGACGGTAAAACATATAAAGGTTCAGTAAGAAACTTCCGTACGGAAAAATCCGAAATTTGTTTACACTCTTCATATGATGAAAATGGGTATTGTGCAAACTGTGGAGAAGAGTTTCAGCTTCAACAGGTGAAATCAATTAACAAGCAGATGATATGCAAAAAAGAAAATGCTGCATTACACAGCCGTCCCTATGGAGCAGCACCGATAACCGGCCGCAGCAGAAATGGTCAGATACTTACAGTTTCAAAACAAGCAGTTAACAGTTACGGCAATCTGTGGTATCAGTTATCAGACGGGAAATGGATTGTAAGTGATTATGTTGAGGAACAAAAGTCTTCATCTTCAGGTATTTCTTTAGGAATGTATACAATACATATTAGAATTGACGGAAAAGAAATATCTTTACAGGGTATGCAGCCGGTTGTAAGAAACGGCTATACTCTTGTGCCGGTAAGAAGTGTTTCCAATGCCATAAATAAAAATGTTGAATATGATGAAAAAGCGAGGACAATTACTGTTTCTGACAGCAGTAAAAAAATGAAAATGACATTAGATTCAAGAAATGTGGTTTATACAACTGGGTATAAAACCGAAACAGGTCTTCTGTCAACAGCTCCTGTTATAATTGACGGAAATGCAATGCTTCCGGTAAGAGATGTAGTTGGATTTTTTGACTATGATATCAGCTGGGATGTTTCAACATATACAATTAATATTAATTCAAAGGGATATAAAGATACTGCAGCAGAAAATATTTCGGAATACCGTAATCCTCTTGGAGATAAAAATCTGTCTGTTACAGCCGGATTTTATTACAGCAGCGGTTCATACCACGGAGGTGTAGATTTTTCAGCCAAAGACGGAACACCGCTTTATCCTGTTCAGGGAGGAAAGGTATTGTTTGCCGGCGTTGAAAAACGTGCCGACGGTTCTCCGGGAATGGGAGGAAACTGTGTATTGATACTTGGAAACGACGGATATTATTATTACTATGCTCATTTACAGAAGATTAATTTTGACCAGATTCAGGAAAAAAATTCTGCTGGCAAAACTGTATTTAAAACAATAGACAATACTACACAAATAGGTCTTACAGGAAAAACTTCAGGAACACTTAAAAATATGGCGGCACACCTTCATTTAACAATAGCCGTTCCAAAAGGTTCTTCGATACCAATTCCAAAGGGGTCGGGAGTTAACGGCACAGGCAAAATGGACTGGTACGGCAACCATCAGGGTACATCCATTGACGGTGTAAAGTTCCTCGAGGACAAAGGCGTATTATAATAATTAATGGTTTTTAAACGGATATAAGGAAAATATTTTTTGAATTTTAAATTGGAGTGGTGCAGTTAAAAGCACCGCTCCTGTTTTTTAGTCAAATATATTTATGGTAATGAGATGGATATATATGCATTGTTGTTTTTAATTTCATATCTCTGGTCAATACTTTCAATTATATCAGTTCTGATATATACTTTTCCGCCTTTTATTAATGCTCCATTTTCGTATGTCTTAATATTATTTATTTCGTTTAATTTTACGTTTTTTGAGGTTATAGCGTAATGTTTTGTATAGTTTGTTTGAGTAAATGACAGCAACAATATTGACATAAGAATGCTTGCTGCTGCTATATAAACTGTTTTTAATATGCACATTTTCACACCTCTTATTTGTTGTATGCATAATTTATTGCTTAAGAACATAGAATTAATGAAAATATTTTACTGCAAAATGCGGTTAAAGTCAATACCGCATAATGCAGTATTATATACTTCTAATGGTGATTTTATGTATAAAAGGATAAGGGATTTAAGAGAGGACAATGACCTTACTCAAAAGCAGGTATCAGCATATCTTCACTGTTCTCAGCAGGTATATAGCAATTATGAGCTGGGGCAGAGGGATATTCCTACGGCTGTTTTAATTGCCTTGGCTAAGTTTTATAATACAAGTACTGACTATATTTTGGGACTGACAGATGAAAAATAATCTTGTTTTGTACCTTACTAGGGAGAGATTTTAATTGGCGCTTAAAAAAGATTTAACAGTAGGAAACTTAAATACGCAAATTTTTATGTTTGCACTGCCTATAATAATTTCAAATCTTTTTCAGGCTATGTATAATGCTGTTGATATGTATTTTGTTGGAAAATACCTTACTACTGCGGCAACAGCGGCTGTTTCTGTAAGTGGTCCTATAATGAATGTGCTTTTAATGGCTGTATCTGGAATGGGATTAGGTGTTACAATTATACTTGGCCGCCTGGTGGGAACAGGAGATAATGAAAGAATAAAAAAGACAGCAAACACAGCTATTGTTATATTTTTAATTTCAGCTGTAGTACTGTCGGCAGCGGGAACAATGCTATCTCCTGTAATTTTGCGTATTGTTTATACTCCACAGGAAGCCTTTTTACAAGCTCTTTCTTATTTAAGAATAGTTTTTGCAGGAATGATATTTACATTAGGTTATAACCTTGTATGTGCCATTCAAAGAGGTTTTGGTGACTCAAAAAGCTCTATGTATTTTGTGTTGGCGTCTACAATTACAAATATAGTGCTTGATTACATATTTATTGCTGTTTTAAATACTGGGGTTGAAGGTGCGGCTTATGCCACTGTAATAAGCCAAGGTGTATCTTTTGTATTGAGTATTATTTATTTTAGAAGGAAAAAGCATATTGTAACATTTAGTCCAAAAGATTTTTGCTTTGATAAAAGTACAGCATTGGATATTATAAAAATAGGCCTTCCCAGTGCTTTTCAGCAGGCGACAGTTAATATAGCCTATGTAGCATTAAATGGTATAGTAAACAGTTATGGACTATATGCAAGTGCGGCTTATGGAATATGCGTAAAACTAGACAGTTTTGCAGTTTTGCCATGCAGTGCGGTTAATGATGCGGTTTCAGCTGTAAGCAGCCAAAATTTAGGTGTGGGCCAAAAAGATAGAGCCATTAGGGGAATTAAAGTAGGAAGAAAAATACTTATTCCATTTAATATATTACTTATGGCAATTATGTTCTTTTTTGGCGGAAAACTGGTTTGTTTATTTAATTCAGACCCAAATGTAATATATATGGCTCATAGATATATAAAGATTTCATGTATAATGTATATTTTTTATGCCATATACTACCCACTTATGGGATTTATTAAAGGAACAGGGAACGCCGTTTTTACACTGCTTAATACAATAGCAGCACAGCTTATTATACGTGTTCCAGTAGCTTATTTTTGCGCCAAGGTATTAGGTTTAGGTTTTTACGGCGCAGCAGTGGCTTGGATAATAGCACCTATATTCTCTAATACTGTATATACAATTTACTTAAAAAGCGGAAAGTGGGATAAAAGCGCAAAAATGCATAATTAGGCCTTTGAGAAAATGTAAAGTTTATGATTAATGAAAAAGTTATAAAAAAAGTTACGAAAATAATGCTTTATTTTTGTTGGATGTTTGGAAAAGGTTGTATTGACTTAGTTAATTTTTAGATATAAAATAATTTTATAGGTTATTAAAAAAGTCATTAAAAACTATTAAAATTTTTACTTAGAGAGGTGCGAAAAATGTTAAAATTTACATCAACAGAAAACGCTCCTGCAGCTATCGGACCATATTCACAGGCTGTAGAGGTTAACGGTCTTCTTTTTGCTTCAGGTCAGGTTGCTCTTATGCCTGGTACAGGTGAAATCGCTGGTACAACTATTGAGGAGCAGACAGAGAGAGTTTGCCAGAACATTAAAGGCATACTTGAGGCTAATGGTCTTGGTTTTGAAGATGTTGTTAAAACAACATGCTTCCTTGCAGACATAAATGACTTTGGTACATTTAATGAAATTTACGGTAAATATTTTGTAAGCAAACCAGCACGTTCATGTGTTGCTGTTAAAGATTTACCTAAAAAACTTCTTTGCGAAGTAGAAGTTATAGCTGCAATGAAGAAATAATTAAACAATAATAAAAAAGCCATGCTTTAAAGCATGGCTTTTTTGCATTGTGTGCTTAAGCAAGTAACAGCCACTAACTAATGTAGTGGCTGTGGTTTCGGTTTGTTTACTCTCTCTTCTTTTTTGGTATGGTTTTTAATATGGTTTAATAAATATTGTTTGAACTAAAAGTTTTTTGCTCAGCCTAAATTTTAAACCGCTGGCCTTAAGTAAAAAATCAGCCTTTTTTGGATATATTTCTTATGTGCATATATACGGTGTTTTTGGATATACCCATCATATCAGCAATTTTTACTACTGAATCTTTAAAGTTAAATATGCCTTTATCGTTAAGTATGGCTATTATCTCTTTATTTTTGTTGGATGTTGTTATGTTACGGTCGTTATATACTATGTCAGAGGCTTCTTTAAGTGAAATTTTAAGTAATTCGTCAACATCATCAACAAAGCTTTCGGCAAAAGCGGTATTATGGCTGTCTGAGCTATTTATACTGAATTTAGCAAGTACATCTGACAGAGGAGTATTAAGATAGTAGTTAATGCAAAGCAAACCGATTATATATCCTTTTTCACCAATAATGGCTATTGAGCAGCTTTTAAGCGGTATACCGTCCATTGTTTTATTAAAATACGACATATGCTTTTGAGACTCGTTTTCACTAAGACTTTTAACCATAGAAAGACCAAGGTCTGTTATAGGGGAGCCTTCTTTTCTGCCTGTATGCTGCCCGTTTATGATTTTGATAACAGAATGTTCAAGATTTCCTAAGCTGTGAATTACTATTTCACAGCCCTCGCCTAAATATTCGGCAAGACCTTCGGCTAAAATTTTATACGAGTTTAGTATAGCATAGTCAGCCTTTGATAATGAAACCGGTTTTTGCTTCATAATTTTACCTCCTAACAAAATAGTTTATTTAAAGAACATTATTTTATTGAGTGATTATATTTTTAGTATATACGAATTTTTCAGAATATCAATAGATTTTAAATAAAATATTGACAATTTTAATATTTTGAACAATAATTAAAGTGATTTTTTTAATTAAACATACTAATTTTGTATAAGTGCTAATTTATGCCACACTCTGAAACGGTCTTATTTAATAGATTTAATGTTTAAGCGCAGTTTTTTATGTGTGTCTATACTTATGAAATAAATAAGCATAAACACACATTTATTTTTTAATTAAGTATGAAAATATATTACAAACTAGGGAGAGGAAAAAAGTGTCAAAGAAAATATCTGAGTTTGACAGGTATGAAAGAATGAGAAGGCTTGAAAAAGAGGCTGAGGCGGAAAAGAGAAAATCCGACATAGGTTATGGTAGGAAAAACAAGAAAAGCAGGGGGATGCAGCAGACAAAAGGCCGGTTTATGGATTTTGACGATGATTACGATTATTAATTATAATAGAATACTGTTTATTTAACTGTTATTTAACAGACCTCAAAAGGGATATATTTTTTTATATATTCCTTTTTTGTTTCGGCAAATTATGACAGCGCCTTTAATTATAATACCCATAGAGGTGATAATTATGATTAAAACGGCTGAAAAAAATACCGGTGGGCTGTCGCAAAACACAGCAGATGCAAAATGCGTTAAAACAAGTTCCGCTTTAATTAATATAAAGCTATTTATAAAACCGCTTTTATGCTGTACCCTTGCTTTGCTTATGGGCAGGCTAAGTTTAATAGGCGGCATGAGCCCAGCGGGAATTGCCTTTTGCTGGGCGCTAATGGGAAAGAGTACTTTGTTTTATCCCGCATGTTTGTTTTCGCTTTTGGGATATATGTCTAAGGGCTCACAAGGTTTAATACAATATATGTCATCGCTTTTTTGTGTTATTATATTGGGCTTTGTGTTAGAAAAAAGAATACAAGTTCTAAGCATTATAAAAAAAGCTGTATTTCCAGCTGTATGTGTATTTTTAGGAGGAATAGTATATTTTTTATATGCTGGCGGTACATACATAATAATTAAATCTGTTTTTGAAGCGGTATTTTGCGCCGGACTGTATTTTGTGTTTTACAAGGGTACCGAAATAGCCGAAAAAGGCATTAAATTGCCGCTTACCCCAAGCAATCAGGCAGTTGTTTTGTTTATAACAGCTTTAATTGCCGCATCATTTACAGGTGTTAAAATAGCTGTCTTTGACTTACGGACGGTTATTTGTGTATTTGTTATACTTTCGGTAGGAATATCATTTTCTTTATCGGCAGCATCTTTTGGTGTAATGCTGGGATTTATTCTGCTTTTAAGCGGTGGTGCAGATGAGGCATTTTTTGGTATGATATGTCTTTCATCCCTTATGTGCGGGCTTTTCAGCCGTGGAAGTAAAACATCATCTCTTGTATCTTTTGCTTCAGGCGGTGTTATAGCGGCTTTTTATTCAGGCATGACATCGGATATTTCAATGGCAGTTTCGGCTGTACTTGGAGCATGTATTTTTCTTATTGCGCCTGAAAGAGCTTTTGGTGTATTAAAAAAACTAAGTGAAGCCAAAGCCGAGGATGTTTCAGTTTATATGGAAAACGCCAAAGATTTGTTTGATACCCAAAGCCGGAACTTTGCCTTGGCATTTCGCAGTCTTGCCGAAGCCTTTGAGCCGGAAAAAGAGCTTACAACTGAAACGCCGCGCAAAAAGAACGACGCCATTATAGACGATGCCGCCGGAAGAGTATGCCGTGACTGCACAATGAGCGTTTACTGCTGGAATATTAAAAGCTGTGAGACATTAAGCGGTTTTTATTCACTTATAGGTCAATACGATAAAAACGGCATGGCTGAAGAAAGCGAAATGCCTGAAGAATTTAAGCTGTACTGCATTAAACCTAAAAAATTGTGCGAAGCTGTTAATATTTCCTGCCGGGTGCTTAAAAACAATGCCCTTTGGTACAGCCGTTTTGTAAAAAGCAGAAGCGTTATATCCGAACAGCTTTATTCAGTTGCAAATATTATAGACGGCATGGCTAAAAATGCAAAAATAGACGATATACCATCAGCGGCGGAAGCTGACGAGATTAAACGGCGCATTGTTTCAGCCGGAGTTAATGCGGAACAGGTATATGTTTTTAAAGAGCCTTCCGGAAGACGCATTATAAATATAAAACGTAAAAAATGTGCCTTTGAAAGCGGTGACTGCACAGCTGTTATACTGCCTGTTGTTAATTCCGTATGCTCAGGCAGTTTTGTTAAAAGCTCTGCTGCCTGTGGAAAGGGAAACGATTTATGTACAATAACTTTAAGACAAGCCGACAGTTTTGGCTTTAAATACAGCGTAAGCGCTCAAAAGCGTTACGACAGCGATGTATCAGGGGACAGCTATTTGGTTGAGGAAAACTCCAACGGCGTTCTTACAGTTGCTGTAAGCGATGGTATGGGCTCAGGAAAGGCGGCTAAAGACGAAAGCTCCGAAGCTCTTAGGCTTTTAAGCAAGTTTTCATCATCAGGCTTTGACGCAGGCCTTTCGGCAGGTATATTAAATACTGTTTTGCTTGGCCGCGGCGATGGAGAGCTTTTTACAACTCTTGATGTATGCTGTATAAACATGTATACAGGCAGAGGGCGCCTTATTAAAAACGGCGGGTCAACGGCTTTTATAATAAGGGACGGAAAAGTAACTTCTATTCGCTCTACATCACTGCCTATTGGAATACTTAAAGATGTAGATTCGGACATAACAGAGTTTAACTTAACCGACGGCGATATACTGCTTATGGTAACAGACGGTGTTATTGATTTTACCGGAAGTCAAAACGATGAATCATTTATTGAAAAAACTGTTCGCAAAAACAGAAGCAGTGATATTTCAACTCTTTCACAGGCAGTTATTAACGAGGCCGTTAAGGCACAAAATGGCAGATGCAAAGACGATATGCTCTGTGTATGTGTTAAAATATTTGAAAAACGATAGGCTATACTGTATTATAGACATATCCTTTTTGGGGTATGTCTTTTTTTACGGAGGTATTAAAATGTCCGGTATGTATATAAAAGCCGTTAACACGGTTAAAAAATATAATATGCTCTTTAAGGGCGCAAAGGTTGTAACAGGTGTTTCAGGCGGTGCCGACTCAACTGCTCTTTTGCTTTTTTTATGTTCTTTAAGAGAAAGCTATAACTTAGAGGTTTACGCTGTTCATGTTCATCATGGCATTAGAGGCGATGAAGCCGACAGGGATATGCGTTTTGTTGAAAACTTATGTAAAAAATTAAATGTGGAATGTACTGTAAAACATCACGATGTAAAAGGTATTTCAAAAGAAAATGGCATTTCTGAAGAAGAAGCCGGCAGAATGGTGCGCTACAGCGATTTTAGAGAGGAGCTGGAAAAACGCGGTGCCGATTTTATAGCTGTTGCTCATAACATGAACGACCAAGCCGAAACGGTTATAATGCGTCTTTGCCGAGGAACTGGCTTAACAGGTATGGCTGGAATACGCCCTGTAAGAGGAAATATTATTCGCCCCCTTATAGACTGTTTTAGAAGCGAAATAGAGGAATATCTTGAATTTAATAATCAGGAATATATAAACGACAGTACTAATTTTAAAGAGGACTATACAAGAAATAGAATACGCCTTAATGTAATACCGTACCTTTCAAGCCAGATTAACAGCGGTGCTATGGAAAACATAGCAAAAAGCGCCGTTTTGCTCAGGGAAGAAGATGATTATCTTAATTCTTTAGCTTTGAAAAAACTAAAAGAGGTTACAGTTAAAAAAGAAAAAAATGCCATTTCTTTAAATGCAGTAAAGCTATGTGAAGTTGATAAAGTTTTGCAAAGGCGTATAATTCGCTTAGGTTTGATTATGCTTAAAAAAGATATAAAAGACATATCCCTTAACCATGTAGATAGTGTGCTTAAAACAGCTCAAAAAGGCGGACACACAGATATGCCGTCTGGATTTTGCGCAGATACTAGCTGTGGCATATTAAAACTTAGAGAGGGCAAGGCGCAGGTACAAGACTTTTCCTATAAGCTTGAACTTGATAAACCCGTATTTGTTGAAGAATGCGGAATGTATTTTTTAATGACTAAAAACGACAAAAAAATGAACGAAAAACCAAATAACGTGTATACTAAAGTCTTTGATTGTGATAAAATATCTATTAATCCTGAAATAAGGAACAGAAGGAACGGTGACAAAATAATTATTAACAAAAACGGCGGAACAAAAAAGCTGAAGGATATTTTTATTGATAAAAAAATACCTAAAGACGAAAGAGATACTATTGCCGTTATAGTTTCCGGCAATGATATAATATCTGTTTGGGGTATTCGTGACAGCGCATATTTTCTGCCGGAAAGCCGCGGAAAAAATGAATTGTTTATTCACGCATGGAGGAAGAATTATGATTGAAAAAATAAGCACACTTATTTCAAAAGACGAGATTAATAAAAGAATAGCTGACATAGCGGCAGAAATAGAAAAGGATTATGCCGGAAAAGATATACACTTTATTTGTATACTTAAAGGCGGTGTTGTTTTTATGACAGACCTTGCAAGAGCTATACATAAAAACGTATATATGCATTTTATGGATGTATCCAGCTATGGCAATTCTACAGAAAGCAGCGGCAATATAAAAATACTTATGGACCTTGACGAGTCTATAGAGGGTAAAGATGTGCTTATTGTAGAGGATATAATAGATTCAGGACGGACTTTAAGCATACTTAAAGATGTACTTTTGGCTAGAAAACCAGCAAGTCTTAAAATATGTACACTTCTTGATAAGCCAGACAGAAGGGTTTCACATGTAGATATAGACTATACAGGCTTTAAAATACCTGATGAGTTTGTTGTAGGCTGTGGCCTTGATTATGCTCAAAAATATAGAAATCTTGACTATATAGGCATTATTTCTTTTGAGGAAGAATAAAATTAAAAAAAAATAAGCAAAATAAATTACCGCCTAATTAAATTTTGGCGGTAATATTTTTGTTGCGCCAAAAGATGTTTAAAAATAGCTTAAGGCATATTTTGTATATATATGCATTAAAATGCCGTAAAGCTGTGTTAAATTTTTTTAAGGCGGCTGATTTAAGTTGTATTTGCAAATTAATTATGATAAAATATTAAATTATTGGTTGGAAAGAGGTTTATATTTTACTTATTTTCAGCCTGAATGTGAGCTTAACCGGACGAAATGCACGGTTTGACATATTCTCAGAAAAATATATTTACTTAGGAGGCATGAAGTTGAAAAAGTACTACAAAAGTTTTGGCCTGTATGCCATTATTTTCATTATTGTTTTAAGCATTCTGGCGTTTATAAATCAAGGTTATGTTGCGCCGCAGACAACGACGTATACATACAGTGACCTTTTCCAGAAAATAGAGGCAGGGGAAGTTTCTAAAATTTATATCCAGAATAACTCTGAAGCTATTAATTATGGAACAGTAAAAGCAGAGCTTAAAGACGGTACGGTTATACAGAGCAATGTTCCTTCTTTAAGCGGTTTTTCGGAATATATAGACCAGAAAATAGTTGAGGATAATCTTGATGTAACAGTTGAGGATATACCAAAAACTAATATGCTTGGCTCTATACTTCCATCACTTATTATGATGATACTTGCCGTTGTTATTTTCTCGTTTATGTTCCAGAAAATGCAGGGCGGCGGCGGAAAGATGATGTCTTTCGGCAAAAGCAAGGCTAAAGTTACAATAGACGATAAAAACAGAGTTACATTCGATAATGTAGCCGGTCTTGATGAAGAAAAGGCCGAGCTTAGCGAGATTGTTGAGTTCCTTAAAGATTCTAAAAAATTCCTTGACTTAGGCGCAAGAATACCTAAAGGTGTGCTTCTTGTAGGCCCTCCGGGAACAGGTAAAACACTTCTTGCAAAGGCTGTAGCAGGAGAGGCAAAAGTTCCGTTTTTCTCAATTTCTGGTTCAGACTTTGTTGAAATGTTTGTTGGTGTTGGTGCTTCACGTGTTAGGGATTTGTTTGACCAGGCAAAGAAAAATGCACCTTGTATTGTATTTATAGATGAGATTGACGCTGTGGGCAGACGCAGAGGCGCAGGCCTTGGCGGCGGACACGATGAAAGAGAACAAACATTAAACCAGCTCCTTGTTGAAATGGACGGTTTTGGTATTAACGAAGGCGTTATAGTTGTAGCGGCTACAAACAGAGCCGATATACTTGACCCTGCTATATTAAGGCCAGGACGTTTTGACAGACAGGTATATGTAGGCAGACCTGACGTTAAAGGCCGTGAGGCTATACTTAAAGTACATGCAAAAGGCAAGCCATTAGCTGATGATGTAGATTTAAGCGTTGTGGCTAAAACAACATCAGGCTTTACAGGTGCAGACCTTCAGAACCTTCTTAATGAAGCTGCTCTTCTTTCTGCTAGAGACGGCAAAAAGAAGATTGATATGGAAGAAATACAGAAGGCTTTTGTTAAAGTCGGCATAGGTACAGAAAAGAAATCAAGAAAGATAAACGAAAAAGAAAAGCTTATTACAGCTTACCACGAAAGCGGCCATGCTGTGCTTTTTGAGCTTTTAAGCGAGCTTGACCCAGTTCACAGTATTTCTATTATACCTACTGGTATGGCAGGCGGTTATACAATGCCGCTTCCTGGCGAAGACAAAATGTATATAACTAAAAAAGCTATGGAGCAGGATATTATAAGCTTTTTGGGCGGCCGTGCTGCGGAATATATTATATTTAAAGATGTAACAACAGGCGCTTCAAACGATATACAAAGAGCTACAGCCATGGCAAGAAGCATGGTTATGAAATATGGTATGAGCGACAGACTGGGACCTATACAGTTTGGCGATGACCAGGACGAAGTTTTCCTTGGCAGAGAAATAGCTCATTCAAGAAATTACGGCGAGGAAGTAGCAGCAGCTATTGACGAAGAAGTTAAAAAGATGATGGATACAGCTTACAGCGAAGCTATCAGAATTTTAACTGAAAATATAGATGCTCTTCATGCTTCAGCTAAATTACTTGTTGAAAAAGAAAAAATTACAGGCGACGAGTTTAG